>DASWUU010000066.1:0-1755 GCA_036401515.1 Steroidobacteraceae bacterium | reverse complement strand
ATTTAAAAGTTGCACGTCTGCCCCATTGGCCCGTCCACGACCCATCGATTCGCCTCGGCGGCTAAAACCGCGTCGACTGCCCTTCTACTGTCACAGCCTACAATGCGGTCATAACGTACAAGCAATCGCTTGGAATCGCATGTTGCGAAGTAAAGCGCCTGGCGCGAGCGATATACCCAGCTGCGTCCAAAATAGCCGCCTGAGGACAGAGGTTGCCGCGGATCGGCGCCAAGGCGAATGGTTGAGTGGCCCGCGGGCTATGAATTACCTCCCAAGGGCCACTCCCGTGTAGTGAACCCCTATGGTGAGACAAACGGCGAAAGGGACGGTTGCTGTTCGCTGATTTGTGGTCGACGGACAGGTGGTTTGAATCCAAGATGGTCCTGGTTGGCGAAGCGGAAGCGAGCAATGCTGGAGAGCAACTCGCCGAGGAATAGCCAGCCGGAGACTCATCAGAACGATGAGAGCGGAGCGGTCTGAAGGATCGCTCCGGTTTAGCTCGATCAGGATCTCACATCGGGTTGATAGATCTCCTCATGCCTTGTAAAACTCATCTTCGGTGCGGCGGGCAGGTTGAAACTCGCCGATAGCGTTGCCGCGTGTTCAAAGTCATCGGGCGACTGATAGCCGAGCGCGGAATGCAGCCGGGTTGCGTTGTAGTAAGTGTCAAAGAAGCGGCTCAGGTTCGCGCATAAGTGGTCGATGTCGCGGTACTCGGAGCAGCGGATTTCCTCCTCCTTCAGTGTCTTCATGAAGCGCTCGCATTTGGCATTGTCGTAAGGATTGCCGGGCCTGCTCATGCTCGGAAGGATGCCATGCGCGACGAGCGTATCGACGTAAGCGGCGGACGCATACTGCACGCCGCGGTCGGAATGATGGATGAGACCGGGTGCGGGGCAGCGGGATGCAATGGCGTCGCGCAGAGCGTGTAATGGCAGCGTTGCCGCGAGCGATGGCGCGACGTTCCAGCCGATGACTTTGCGCGAGAACGCATCCAGAACCACTGCCAGAAACACGTCGCTCCGGCCGAGGCGCACGTAAGTAATGTCAGCAACCCAGAGCTGATTGATGGCCGTTGGTGTGAGTCGGCGGGCCACGTTGATTGAGACTTCCAGATCGTGCTTGCTATCGGTCGTGACGGGCGCAAAGCGGCGCTTACGAATGGCAAGCAACTTGTCTAAGCGCATCAGTCGCGCTACGCGTTTATGGTTGATCTCCCACCCTTGCGCCCGCAGCGCATGCGTGATGCGACGGTAACCGTAATGCCGGTTGGCGAGCGCGATCCGCTGCATGTCATCGCGCAGGCGTGATTCTTCTTCATCATCGGCCGGCTGTGGTCCCAAGTGCCGGTAATAGCTGGCGCGGCTCACCGCGGCCAGTGTGCACATCCGCTCGACTGTGAGTTCGCCTTGCTGCCCGTCTACTTGCCGGATTTGCTCGTAGACGCCGCGCCGGAAGTCTGTTCGCGCTTCCGGCGCAGTTCCTCGACTCGCTGCAAGGCACCTTTGAAAAAATCAATTTCCAGCGCCTGTCGCGTCACCAGGCGCTCCAGTTCGGCAATGCGCTTCTGTTCTCGATCGACTGGCTTCGGCTTGTTCGGATTGCCGGTTGGCATCTTCGCCGCGACGAGGCCACCGGCCTGATCGCGCCACTGGTACAGAAACTTGCGGCGGATCCCTAACTGTTTTGCCAGTTCTGTCACGCTGTCACAGGTCTTCATACGTTCCAAGGCCTGCGCCCGGAACTCGGCGGAAT
>DASWUU010000065.1:0-8120 GCA_036401515.1 Steroidobacteraceae bacterium | reverse complement strand
CCGGCAAGCTGCTCTGGACAGCGGACGGCGCTCCGGGCGATGAACTCGGCTCCGGGGTGGAAGGCATCGGTGATGCCAATGGTGACGGCATTCCCGACGTCGCTGCCTCCGGCCCCTCCGCCGCCGGCGTCGCCTATATTTACTCCGGCCGCGATGGCCACATCTTGCAAACCTTCAAGTCCACACGCCGCGACGAACTCTTCGGCAATCACATCTCCGGTGCGGGCGATGTCAATGGCGACGGCCACGCCGATCTCATCATCGGTGCACCGGGCAAGCCCGGCGAGCACAGCAACTCAGGTCACGCCTACGTGTATTCCGGCAAAGACGGCACACTCTTGTATACGCTCAGTGGCGAGCGGCCCGGCGATGAGTTCGGCAGTGCGGTGGCGGGCTATTCGAACGGCACACATCATCTACTGGTCGTGGGGGCGCCGCGCGCGGGCCCGCAGCATCGCGGCCGCGTGTATGTCTATAAACATTATTCGGGCAAGCCGCGCTTCACCATTGACGCGGATGCCACAGGAAATGCGCTCGGTGCGATGTTCGTTTCGGTCATGGGCGACACGGACGGCGATGGTACGCACGACATCTTTGTCTCGGACTGGAGTAATGCCGCGAAGGGTGCTTCCACCGGGCGCATTTACGTACATTCTGGCCGCACCGGTGCACGACTCCTGACCCTCACGGGCGAATCCAGCGGCGACGGCTTCGGCACCAGCAAATCCACCGCCGGCGATGTGGACGGCGATGGCCACGCCGATCTCATTGTCGGCGCGTGGCAGTACGCGGGCGCTGCGATTTCCGGTGGCCGAGCCTACTTGTATTCCGGCAAGGACGGCCGTCTCGTCAAGACTTTCACTTGCAAAACGCCGGGCGACACCTTCGGTTTCGATGCCGTAGGCCTAGGCGATGTCGATGGTGACGGTACGGCGGATCTTCTGATCACCTCCGGCTGGAGCGGCGTCGCGGGTTACCACTCCGGTCGCGTGTTCATTATTTCCAGCGGTGTGCCCGCCGCCAAGCTCGCCAAATAAACCAACTCGGCAAGATCTGAAACTTCTCGTGAGCTCTACCTGTGTAGCGTCGGCAGCGACAGCAGGAGTAGTGCATGAGACTTATCGATCGCATCATTCAATGTCGCACGCCCTTTATCGTCGTGAACAATACTACCGGACAACATACCCATCTATCCGGCGCAATGGACGCGGCCGAGGGCTTGCAGCGCTGCCCGATCCGCTACGTGCTCGACGATGACCTAACGACACTGTGCACCGACCTCGCCTACTCCAAAGGCGCCACGGTCATGTCTTGCGCCGATCTGATGCGTGTGCCGGCCGAAAATATTTGGCTGGAATGGTGCGATCAGCCTTGGGCTACTGCGTTGGATCGCAACGGCCTCTCGCTGCCTGCCGATAATCCGCCTTCGCGCGGCCGCCACGGCATGTTCATCTGCGCCTCGAGCGACGGGCGGCGCGGCCTCATCCGCTCCTACTGGTCGTTGGGCGATGCGGACGCGGACCTTCATGCCAGCGCCGCCCAGGCGCGCTTCCATCTCGATGCCGATGAACCCGAATGCCCGGCCACGGACGCCGCGAGCATGCGCGTGTTTGCGCACGCGATGGATCCTGAAGGTGTGCTGAGCCGCTGCTTTCATTTCGAATTCGAACCGACCTGGGGCAAGTACTACCAGGAGGTCGCGCCCTCCCAGCTCGCGCAGCAGCGCATCCTGCATCACTCCATCGGCTGCGTCGCTCTCGCGATACCGGTGCTGCTCGCTTTCCTGTTGCTGCTCGCCACCCGCGCCGGTCTGCCGCAGCGCGTCGCTCCTTTGGAACGCCTGAACAAAGCCCGCGCTCGCTTGGGGCGAGTCCCATTGGCAAACCACATCGAGGTCGGCGCGCCGATCCTGCCGGAGTACCGCGCCCTGCAAGCGGAGGGGGCATCCGGCGTCCGCCGCGCGCCACGCCTACACCATGTCCGCGGCCATTTAGTACGTCGCAATGACCGGCTGTTCTGGCGAGTCCCGCATGTACGCGGCAAGAGCGGCGCCGGATATCTAAAATCGAGAACCGTGGTGTGGCGTTTCGATGCCGCTCAGCGCCGCGAGCGCAGCTCTCGCGGCTCCACACCGTAGTGCGCTCGCAAATGCCGGTACAAGCTGGTGCGGCTACCGAACCCGACATGTTCCGCAATCACATTCATCGACCAGTCCGATTCGCGCAGCAGCCGCAACGCAGCGGCAGAGCGCTTGCGGCTGAGGTATGCGCTCGGCGACAGCCGATACACGGTCTTGAACACCCGCAAGAAATGAAATGGCGATAAGTGTGCCGCCGCCGCGATGTCCTTCAGCAGTAACGCGTCGCGATAACGCGTCTGCATGAAATCCACGCCTAAGCTGACACGCCGCATCAATTCGCGCCGCGTCGCCGGTTTGCGCGACGGCACCACCGACTCCACATCGATGGTCTTGTACTGCAGACGCAGCATCCGCGCCAATAGGAACAACAACTGTTCCTCCAGCCACGCATCGTCCACCGGTCCCGCATCGATCGCCGTGCGAATATGCCGCAGCACCGGACTGACCAGATTTTCGTGTTCGTACAAGCGCTCTGCAAACTCCACGGGCCAACGTTGCGGATCTGAAGGCTCGTCGAGGGCCGCGGTGGACTTCAGCAGCGAATGCCATGCCTCCGCGGCGACGCGCCGATCGAAGAAAATAGAAAACGAATGTACCGGTTGCAGACTCTCGATGCGGCTGGCGTAAACGCGGTCGTGATTGAAGATCGCAAAGGTATCGTCGTCTACCGTGATGCGACGGCCATCCAGAAAATAGTCTTCCGCGCCACCGACCGCCGCCTTGATGGAGAGCAGCTGTTTGAACTCCGGATATTCCGCGCGGCGCGTGCGCGCCGAAATGACGGCGCTCTCGTGTCCCCATCGTGCATAAAAGACACGGCGGAACTTCGGGTCCCAAACGGCGGGCATGGCACGATAAATCATAAGATCCTCATTTTGCACCTTAAAGCGCGCTCCCCGCCACGGCGTTGCAGTTCTTGCTCGAAACGCCGCTTATGTCCAAATACCTGCGCTTTTTTACGCAAACGAAACAACAACACTTGGCAATAACTGCACCTTGAGCGGCGCGCGCCGTTCCTACACTCCCCTGCAATCCGGTGTTAACCGGAATTCACAAATGGGGATCGTTCATGGGCTACCTCTCTCGTCTCCGCGCAGCGGTCTTGCTCGCCGGCCTCTGCGCCGCCTTCGCGCCACCGGTTTTTCCGCAAAATTCTCCGGCCGCAACCGCTGCCCCGGGCAGCGACATCTCGGAAATCACGGTTACCGGCTCGCGAATCAGCCTGCCCAACGTCACCAGCACCAGTCCGATTCAAGTTGTGACTCAGCAGGACATTCAGACCTCTGGAAAAATCGATGTCAGCGATGTGATTTTGCAGCTTCCGCAAAACTTCAATAATTCCTTCAGTGATTTCAATGGCCGTACGGCGGCTCTGACAGTGGCCGGCGGTCTGGCTACGGCGGACCTGCGCGGTTTGGGACCGCAGCGCACGTTGGTATTGGTCAATGGCCGGCGACTAGGCGCTGCTGACGCCAATACCGCGAATCCCAATCCGGCACCTGATCTCGATCAGATTCCTACGGCATTGATCGAACGCATCGATGTCGTTACCGGCGGCGCCTCGTCGACCTATGGTTCTGATGCCATCGCCGGGGTCATCAATTTCATCATGAAGAAGAACTTCGAAGGTCTCGAGATCAGCGGCCAGGTCGGCGAGAACTGGCATTCGCAGCACTCCACCTTCACGCAAGGTCTTGAACGACAAGATGGCATCACGCCGCCCACCGGGGACATTCACGACGGTAAGAACAAGAGCTTCGATATCATTTTCGGCTCCAGTCTTGCTGAGGGCAAAGGCAACGTCACCGCCTACTTCACCTATCTGCAAGCGGATCCGGTGCCCAGCGGCAACCGCGATTTCGGCGCCTGCCAGCTGAACGCCTCGCCGAATGCCGCCGGCACCGCCTTCACCGGCGCGTCTTGCTCCGGCTCCGGCAATTCGAATTTCTTCCAGGTCAACGGCGGCACGGTTTATTCGGTGTTGGGCAATCAATTCGTGCCTAACGGCTCGGTGCCCACCAATCCTCCCGCGGTGTTCAACTCGCAGCCCTATATCTACAACGGCCGCGATGACCTGCGCTACACGGCCGGGTTTATGGCACATGTCGACTTGAACGACTACGCCAAGCCTTACACCGAATTCGGTTTCATGAACGATCGTACCGATCAAAAAATTGCGCCCTCAGCGCTGTTTCGGGGCGCCAACCCCTTGGATCCCACCGGCGCCAACAGCTACAACGTGAATTGCGACAACCCATTCTTAAGTTCCCAGCAAGCCGGCATTCTCTGCACGCCCGCGCAACTCGCGTATGTAGCCGCGAATCCCGGCACCGCTTGCCTATTCCCGGACGGCGCCTCCTCGCCCAATTGCGCCAACGTCAATATCGGCCGCCGCAACATCGAGGGGGGTGGCCGCGAGTCCTATTACGAGCACAACAACTACCGCGCCGTGGTCGGCATGCAAGGCGAACTCGGCCCCGCCTGGAGATACGACGCCTATGGTCAGTACTACTACACGACTTTCTTCAACATCAACAAGCAGTACCTCAATTTCGCCGGCATCAGCAATGCGCTGCAGGTGAAAGGAAGCGCGGCGAATCCGGCGTGCATCAGCGGCCCGCCCTGCGTTCCCTATAACATCTTCAGTGACGGTGGTGTCACCCAGGATGCACTCAACTATCTGTACCTTAACGGCTCAGCGTATGGCACCAACGCGGAACGCATAGCCCACGTTGACGTCACCGGCAACTTAGGCCAGTACGGCATCAAGTCGCCGTTCGCAAATGATGGCTTATCGATGAACGTAGGTTACGAGCATCGCTCCGAACAGGAAGCATTCGATCCTGATTCCGGCGAACAAAGCGGACTGCTGGCCGGCTTCGGCGGCGCCACCGCGCCGATTCATCAGGGCTATCACCTGAACGAGGAATTCATCGAATTCGGAGGCGCGCTGGTGCAAGACAAACCCGGCATCGCCAGCCTATTGGTCGACACCGGCTTCCGCCATTCGGACTACTCGACCACCGGCAGCGTCAACACCGGCAAGTTCGAAGTTCAGTACCAACCCGTCACGGATATTCGTTTTCGCGGCTCCTACCAGAAAGCCATCCGCGCGCCGAACCTGATCGAATTGTACAATCCGGCGGTGGTGGGTCTGGTCACCGCCGGCAGCGACCCGTGCGCACCGAACGAGATTTCCGGCCTGATAGTTGCGACACTCGCGCAGTGCTTGCGCACCGGCGTGACCGCCGCGCAGTACAACAGCGGCTCCATTCCGCAGGGCACCGGCAGCCAACTGTCCCAACTCCAGGGCGGTAACACCCAACTCAAACCGGAGAAGGCCGATTCGTACAGCATCGGCGCAACCCTTACGCCCAGTTTCCTGTCCGGATTTTCCGGCAGCATCGACTACTTCAAGATCAAGCTGAAAGACAGCATCGGTGCCATACCCCCCGGCCTGCTGCTGCAAGAATGCTTGAACACCGGCGATCCGCAGTTCTGCAGCAAGATTGTTCGCAATCCGGTCGATGGCAGCTTGACCGGCGCAAGCGTCAGTGGCGGCGGTTACATCGTGCAGACATCGCTCAACATCGGCGCGGCCACCGTCAGCGGCATCGACTTCCAAGGCACCTACAAGCTACCGCTGGCAAGCTTCGGTTCGCTAGGATTTGCGCTGAACGGCGCACTGTTGCTCAAAGATGAGACCCAACCGTTTCCCGGCGGCCCCACCTACGATTGCGCCGGACTGTTCGGCGTAGTCTGCGGCACCGTCAATCCACGCTGGCGGCATAATTTGCGCACCACCTGGAGCACGCCGTGGAATGTGCAAATCGCGGCGACCTGGCGGTTCATCGGCAAAGTCTCGCTCGATAACAACGATCCGAATCCGCTGCTCAACGGCCACTCGTACTTGAATCAAAACACCGGCGGCCCCGCGTTCAACTATTTCGACGCACGCCTCCCGAATTTCAGCTACATCGACTTAGCCGCCACGTGGCAGGCGTACAAGGGCATCGAAATTCGCGCCGGCATCAATAACATGCTCGACAAGGATCCGCCCCTTGTGACCTCGGAAATCACAGCCGGCGGCGCCAACAATACTTACGAGACCTACGACACCTTGGGTCGACAGGTGTTCGTCGCGTTCACCTCGAAGTTCTAGTCACATTCATGCCTTCCGATCCGTCATATGGAAAAGGAGGGGCCTATGAAGTTCATGCTGATGATCTACCAAGGTAGCACGCCGCTGCCGGGTTCGGATGCTTGGAAGGCGCTGCCTGAAGTTGAACAGAGGGCGGTCTACGCGGACTACGCGGAGATCAATAACGCGCCGGGCGTCACGCCGGGGCTTCCGTTGGGCCTACCCAGCGCGGCGAGGACGGTGCAGGTGCGGGCTGGAAAGCCCCACGTAAAGAATGGGACGTATCTGGCTGAAAGCGCCGGCGGGTATTTCGTTTTCGATGCTGAGAACATGGATGCTGCCGTGGCGCTGGCCGCGCGGATCCCGGCGGCTCGGCTAGGCGGCGCGGTGGAGGTTCGCCCGGCAGAGCAGTACTGGTGATGAACGCTGGCACAGACGCGTCGCAGTGAGACGAGGCGGGAGATGGACGAAAACGATTGGCTGGCGAAGCGGTTTGAAGAGAGGCGGACCCACCTGCGAGCGGTGGCGTACCGGATGCTGGGGTCGACCAGCGAGGCCGAGGATGCCATTCAGGAGACTTGGCTAAAGCTCGGCCGTGCGGATACCCGGGAGGTGCAGAACCTTGGCGGATGGCTGACGACCGTCGTCGCGCGCGTGTGTCTCGATATGCTGCGATCGCGCCATTCGCGGCGAGAGGAGACACTGACGGCCGCGGCGGACGCGCCGAGCGCCGGCAGCCCCGAGGACGATCTGGCCCTCGCGGATGCGACCGGCCCGGCACTTCTGGTGGTCTTGGAGATGCTGGAGCCCGCTGAACGCGTGGCGTTCGTGCTACACGACATGTTCAATTTGT
The DNA here is from genome assembly GCA_036401515.1 of Steroidobacteraceae bacterium. Taxonomy (GTDB): domain Bacteria; phylum Pseudomonadota; class Gammaproteobacteria; order Steroidobacterales; family Steroidobacteraceae; genus Bog-1198. The sequence continues at coordinate 986 of DASWUU010000065.1, read as the reverse complement.
CGTTCGAGGAAATCGCGCGCATCCTCAGTCGCACGCCCGCGGCAACTCGGCAGCTCGCCAGTCGCGCCAGGCGCCGCGTGCGCGGTGCCGAGCCCCCTGCAACCGACATTGCGCGGCACCGTGAGTTGGTGAGCGCGTTCTTGGCGGCGTCGCGCGACGGCGACTTCGAAGGGCTGATGGCCGTGCTGTCACCCGACGTGGTGCTGCGCGCCGATGACCTCGCGGTGCGGATGGCCGCCGCGAACGAGCGGCGCGGGGCGCCGAGTTTGGCTCCGGAGGTTCGGGGCGCATCGCTGATTGCGGATGCCTTCAAAGGTCGTGCGCGCGCTGCCTTATCAGCCCTCATCAACGGCGAGGCTGGTGCGGTATGGGCGATGGGCGGTCAGGTACGGGCGGCGTTCGTGTTTATGATGGGCCGCGGCAAAATCACTGAGATCGACATCATTATGGAGCCGGGACACCTCGCCGAGCTAGACGTGAAAATCGATTAGAGAAGGAGGCAATGCGATGAAGATCAAATGGACCACGCTGTACGTTAACGATCAGGGAAAAGCACTCCGGTTCTACACCGAGGTGCTGGGCTTCCGGAAGAAGGCCGATTTCTCACAGGGCCAATATCGATGGCTAACTGTCGCGGCATCAGAGGATCCGGATGGGGTCGAGCTGGTGCTGGAGTCCAACACCAATCCGGCGGCGAGGGCTTACCAGGAGGCTTTGTACAGCCAGCAAATTCGGGCGGCTCAATTCCTGGTTAACGACGTTCAGGTCGAACACGATCGGTTGGCCGCTCAAGGCGTGAAGTTCACGATGCCGGTCACCAAGGTCACCGGGTCGATTATTGCGGTGCTGGATGACACTTGCGGGAATTTGATTCAGCTGTTTCAGCCGGCCTGGTAGGCGAGGGGTCGAACACGTGCCGACCATGACGAGCGACCTGTCACCCTTGCAGCCGGCGCTGTTCGTATCGCACGGGGCACCGACTTTCG
>DASWUU010000064.1:0-22066 GCA_036401515.1 Steroidobacteraceae bacterium | reverse complement strand
AAGGCCAGTACATACAGAGGCAACGCGATGCTGAGCCCGGCGGCGGGAACGAGCGCGTACCACTTCGCGTCGCGTGCGCCCAGCGTAGCGGTGACAACTCCGCCCGCTGCGAGTCCCAAGCCTACGGCGAGGCCCCCCGTGACGGCCGAAATGATGCCGATCGTCGCGTAGTCCAGACCGAAGGCGCGGCTAAAGTAGGCGGGCGCGAATGCGTACGAGCCCTGCGCGGCGAATGAGGCCACGATCAATCCAGCAAGCATGTTGGCGATGGGCCGCTTCAGAAAAAGCGTTCGTGCCACGTGCATCACTTCTCGGAATTCAGCGGTAAATCCAGGACGATGAGAAATTACTGCGGGCCGCGATTCTGCCAGGAATGGGGCCGAGTTCACCGCAGGGTCGGAATAGCCTCGCGGCGGCTCTCGGATCAACCAGCGCAGGAGCAGGGCAACGCCAATACCCGGTAGTCCGACCACCATGCATGCGATCCGCCAGCCATAGTGAGCAGCGGCGTAGCCTCCCACAACGGCACTTAAGATGTAGCCGAATGAGATTCCGCAGGAATAGATGGACAACGCGGTACTGCGGCGCGACGGCGCGAAGTAATCCGATATTAAGGAGTGAGCCGGAGGGGTGCAGCCGGCCTCGCCCACGCCCACCGCCATCCTCAGCACGAGCAGCTGTGTGAAGTTCGCCGCCGCCCCGCACAAGGCCGTGAGCGCCGACCACACGGCCAACGCGGTTGAGATGATGATGATGCGATTGAATCGTTCGGCCAGGCGGGCGATGGGTAGACCGCTGAAGGCATAGAGCGTCGCGAACGCAGTGCCGATGAGAATACCGAGCTGGGCGTCGCTTAGATGCAGTTCTTTCTTCAGCGGCTGGCCGATGATGGCGATCAGGGTGCGATCCGCCGAATTGAGCGTATAGGCCAGTGTCAGCAGCAAGACAACGGAGCGCTTGTAGGCAACCGAATAGTGGGGCGGTGCATTTCTGCTGATTTGCTTTCTGTCGCCGGGCTGCACCATTATTCGGGAAACCTTCAATATCTGGACACCAGTGTATTTGCGCGACTACTTAGGCTATGGCGTGAGCGATGCTGCGCACGAACTCGACCTTCCCGGCAGTGGGCGCCATGTCCGTCGTTGCCTCGGGTTGGGTGAGCGATCGGATCGGCGTGAATGGCCGCTCGCTGGTGCTGTTTCTGGGTATGAGTGCCATCGCAGCCGCGATGTTCCTGCAAATGTCGATGCCCTTAAGCGCGGCCGGGATGACGCGCGTACGCGCCTGCTTCAGGTCCATTACCCACCCCATCGGGGTCAACAGAAATTTTAGGTTCACGGAAAATTGGAGCCCCCAAATGAATCAAGATACCTTCAACCTCAGTGTACGTAAGTTCTTAAAAATGGTCGGCGTGAATTCCCAGCGCGAGATCGAACACGCAGTGGCCAAGGCCATCGCAAGCGCAGCGATCGCAGGCACTGAATCTTTTCGCGCCAAGGTCACGCTGGAAGTTCCGGAACTCAAGCTGAAAGTCGAATTCGAGGACTCGATCAAGCTCGAGTAAGGCAAACACCAACCAATCAACGGCCAAGCGGTTGGACGGCGTCGCGTTCATCGAATGCGGTTCACATCCGACCGCATTTATTCGAACTGGCGCACCCAATCTTACACCCGACGCACTTCCGGCACATTGGCATGCCGCGTAATCGGGGGGTGCACTGGGTCGTTGAACAGCAATCACTTGCATGACTTACTACTCTGCAAACCCAGCGCACCGGGCACCTGATAAACTGGGATGCCATGAGTGCAGAGCTCGCATCCGTTAATCCGTACCTACGCGACTCAGTCGTACGAGATAAAACCGTGGCTTCCTAGCGGCCGATTTAAGTCTTTGCTATCAAAGGAAGACCGCGATGTTTCGAGCAAACCGTCTCCTCCCGCCGATCGCCGGCATGTTGCTGCTCGCTGCCGGCTGCGGCGGTGGCGGTGGCGGTGGCGTCTCGACACCGCAGATGGCAACAGGCCGAGGGCAGCTCCTCAAGAGCCCGCCGACCAAGATCAGCTCGTTCTCAGTGTCCGATCTGCTCTCCAGCCTGAGCGGCAGCACGATGGGCCGGGAGCTTTTGGCGTTCGGCCTCTCGCCGGCCTGCTCCCTCGATACGTATCACCTGGAATATGAAACCGTCGGCGCCCGAGGCGAGGCCACCACCGCCTCCGCGGCTCTCTTCGTCGCCACAGGTTCGACCCCCAAATGCCAGGGGCCGCAGCCGATCGTACTCTACGCACATGGGAAACGGACCCTCAAGTCATTCAACATTGCCGACTGGACGATCCAAGGCAACGAGGAAGGCCTGGTGCTCGCGATCGTTGCTGCCGCCCGAGGCTATATCGTCCTCGCTCCGAACTACGCCGGGTATGACACGTCCGACCTGACGTACCATCCGTATCTCAACGCTGATCAACAATCAAAGGACATGATGGATGCGCTGACTGCGGCACACAGCGCGTTGTCCACCATGAACGTTGCGGACAATCACAAACTGTTCGTGACTGGCTACTCGGAGGGCGGTCACGTCGCCATGGCCACTCACCGTGCGTTGCAGGCAGCCGGCATCAGCGTCATGGCCTCCGCACCCATGTCGGGTCCCTATGCCATGTCCGCCTTTGGGGACGCTGTCTTCATGGGCCAAGTCAACGACGGTGCGACCAAGGATTTCATCATGGTGGCATCGAGCTACCAGCACGCTTACGGCAACCTCTATTCGGCCCCAACCGACATCCTCGAGCCCAAGTACGCATCCGCAATCGATTCCCTCAGCACCATGGACGTCAACGCCCTCATCGCACAGGGACAGTTGCCGAGTAACGCCCTTTTCAGCAGCACCCCGCCCGCTCCGGAATTCGCTGCGATGACTCCGGCGACCATGCCGGCCGAGCTCGCGCCAGTATTCGCATTGGGATTCGGCCCGGATAATCTGGTGACAAACGCCTACCGTCTGAGCTACCTGCGCGATGCCCAGGCCGCTCCCGACGGCGGCTTTCCAACCACGACAACAGGGGTCCCGCCTGCGGCTCCGACAAACACGGTTCGACAGGCCTTAAAGGCCAATGATCTGCGGAACTGGTCACCGACCGCGCCCATGTTGCTGTGCGCCGGTCGCGCAGACCCCTCCGTGTTCTATCTCAATACGCGCTCGATGCAGGACTTCTGGACAATGAATGCGCCCACCGGCCCGGTGACGGTGCTGGATGTTGATTCACCCGTCTCCAGCGGCGATCCGTACGCGGCTGTCAAGAATGGATTTGCCGCGGCCAAGACAGCCATCGCCGCCAATGCCGTTGCGGGCGGAGCGACTGACGGTGGCGCTGCTGCCGTCCTGCAGGTCTATCACACGGATCTCGTGGCGACGTTTTGTCTCTTAGCGGTAACATCATTCTTCGACAATCACTGAGCGTAAGGTTCTTGGTTGACTCGAACTTGAGTTGTGAAAAACCAGGCAGTCATTGATGCCCAGTCGACCGATTGCTCGACCCAGCGTGCCGCGCCGCCCAATTAGCAAATTTTTCGATAGAATCAAGCGGCAATGAGAGGATCATTCAAACGATTGCATTGCGGCGTTGTAACAGTCTTGGTATGCCTCGCCGCAGGGGAACCGGTGGCCTTGGCGAATACCCCTGGGGAGGTCCCGATCGGCGGGCGTCTAGGAAACGCCACGCTGCAAGGCCTTAACGGGCCGTCGATTAACCTGAGTGCGTTTCGTGGTAGGTCGCTAGTCATCAATGTCTGGGCGAGCTGGTGTGGACCCTGCCGACAGGAGATGGCGTCATTGGAGCGACTCGCCTGGCATGGTGAAAACCATTCTTTTGCGATAATTGGCATCTCGACGGACGATTCTTCTGATCGAGCGCAAAGCTTTTTGAAAAATACCAACGCAACGATCAGTCACTTCATTGACCACGGGCTCCAAATGGAGAACATGCTAGGAGCAGCAAAGCTGCCGTTGACCGTGCTGGTCGATGCGAACGGCCGGGTCCTCGAAAAGATCTACGGGGCCAGACAATGGGACGGCTCCGAGGCCTTGCAACTGATCGATCGAGTCTTTAGACAGAAAGTGCAGCCGCGAAATCAATCCACAGAATAACGAAAATTTCAGCCGGTGCATCACCACCGTGTACACGGTCTAAACTTTAGGTTTCCGATTGCTACAGGTGATTTCGTGAATGACTCACGTATTGGCTTCTTAGGCTTAGGCAACGTTGGCGGCAAGCTGGCTCGGAGCCTATTGCGTCACCGCGTCGATTTGACAGTGCGGGATCTTAACAGTGACCTGGTGGCTGATTTCGTTGCCCAAGGGGCGCGCGCCGCCAATTCCCCTAGGGCGATGGCCGAGCGCGTCGATCTCCTGATCACTTGCCTGCCCTCGCCCGCCGCTACCCGCGCGGTTCTTGAGGGTCCAGATGGGGTGATCGCGGGCCTCACGCCCGGGATGGTGTGGCTGGAAATGAGTACTACCGATCAAGCCGAAGTCATTCGCTTGGGCGCACTGATCGCTGCCAAGGGGGCGCAAGCCATGGACTGCCCCGTCTCGGGCGGCTGCCATCGGGCTGCGACGGGAAATATCGCGATCTTCGCCGGTGGGACTCGCGAGACGTTTGAAAAAGTGCTGCCCATTCTCAAGATCCTAGGCCGGCAGATCCTCCACACCGGGCCCTTGGGTTCGGCCTCCAAGCTCAAAGTCGTCACTAACTATTTGTGCACGGTGCATTTGGCCGCCCTGGCTGAAGCCCTCACCGTGTGCAAGGTCGCGGGTATGGATATGAATACCGCGTACGAGGCCATCCGCATTTCATCAGGCAACTCGTTTGTTCACGAGACCGAATCACAGGTGATTCTCAATGGCAGCCGCGACATTGGTTTTACGATGGATCTGGTCATTAAGGATGTCGGCTTGTTCGATCAGTTCGCCCAGGAGCTTAAAGTGCCTCTGGAAATCTCGCCGCTGGTGCTCGATATCTTCAAGGACGGTCAACGCCGATATGGCCCGCGCGAACACTCACCCAATATCATCAAGCGGCTGGAAGAGCCTTGCCATGTGCGCGTACTTGGTAACGGTTTCCCCCCGGCAATGGTGGACGACGAGCCGGAAGCGGACGGTTACGAAGTCATTCCGAAGGGCCGGAGCCAATGATGGCTTTGACTTCCAAAAAATCGTGCATACCCCATTCGGCGTACTCGCGGCCATTGCCCGACTGCTTGTAGCCGCCAAAGGGTGCCGCCGTGTCCCATTCCGGATAGTTTAGATGCACTTGTCCAGCGCGCAGTTGACGAGCTATGGCGCTGGCGTGAGAGAGATTACCCGATTGTACATAGGCGGCCAGTCCGTACACCGTGTCGTTGGCTATCGCGACCGCCTCGGCTTCAGAATCGTAGGGAATCATGGCCAGCACCGGGCCGAAGATTTCCTCTCGGGCAATCGTGGCTGTAGGAGCCACCGGTCCAAATACCGTAGGGCGGACATAATAGCCGCGAGCGAGTGTCGCTGGCCGGCCGGGGCCGCCCGCGACCAACGGTGCGCCCTCAGCAATGCCCTTGGCGATCAATAATTGAATTTTTTCGAATTGCACCGCACTGACCACCGGTCCGAGCATGGTATGGGGGGAGCGAGGATCGCCGAGCACTTGCGCGTTGGCCGCCACACGCGCGCACTCCAGCGCTTCGCTAAGCCGCGCGCGCGGCACCAGCATGCGCGACGGTGCGTCGCAGGACTGGCCGCTGTTACTGAAACAGGCCTCGACCCCTTGCGCGACCGCGCGGCGCAAGTCCGCGTCAGCCAAAATGATGTTAGCCGACTTGCCGCCCAATTCTTGAGTGACGCGCTTAACGGTGTCGGCGGCAGACTTCGCCACCATGATGCCGGCGCGAGTCGAGCCGGTGAAGGACATCATGTCAACGTCTGGGTGCTTTGCCAAGGCCTGGCCCACCGTTGGACCATCGCCGTTAACCAGATTAAAAACGCCAGGCGGCACGCCCGCGGCATGCATCACCTCGGCAAAGATCACGGCATTCAAGGGAGCAATTTCGCTAGGCTTCAACACCATCGTGCAGCCTGCGGCGATGGCAGGCGCAACCTTGGTGACAATTTGATTGAGCGGCCAATTCCAGGGTGTAATCAATCCAGCAACGCCGATAGCCTCGCGTATCACGCGCGTGCCGCCCCGATGATGCTCGAATTCAAAAGCGTCCAGTGCGTCATGGGCAGCGGCAAGATGCGCCCTACCGGCCCAGACCTGCGCGTCTTGGGCAAACTTCAGCGGAGCGCCCATCTCGTCGCACACCACCTCGGCTAGATCCGCAGCCCGATCGTTGTAGCAGGCCAAAATCCGCTGCAATAGTGCCAGCCGTTCCGTCTTACCACTGGCCGAAAAGGAGGGAAACGCACCTCGCGCCGCCGCAATGGCTCGGGCAGTGTCTGCCTCATTGCCCAAAGCAATGGTGGCCATGGGGGCTTCGGTAGCGGGATTGATCACATCCAGCTTGGCCAGATTCAGTGGCTCGACCCAGCCGCCATTGATGTAGAACTGGCTGTAGTGCGCCGTGGTGGCGTTATGGCCCATAGCGATAATCCTCACGGTGAGTACACGCTTGCGAAGTGTGTACAATTTATAGGTCAGGACCTCAAAGATGCTTGCACTCAAGATTACTTCGAATAGTGAATTGACGCTCGATTCTGATGGATCGAGCTTTCCGATTCATCCGCTCTGGCTGCGCGAGCGCTGCCAGGATGCCGCCAGCCTAGATCGTAAGACGGGCCAGCGTTTGGCGGACCCTTCCGATCTGCCGCTGGATTTGCGGATTACCTCAATTTCCGCGCTGCCGGGCGAGAGCTATCGCGTGCGCTTCAGCGACGGACACGAAGCCGATTTTTGCGCTGCGCAGATTCTGCGCGAGTGCGCACTGCCGAGTGGCGACCATGATTGTCCCACGCCGCTACTCTGGGGCGCCTCGCTGCACGATTTTCCGCGCGCGGTATGGCCCGCGACCCCGCCGCCTTCAACGCCGCAGATGGCCTGGCTTGAAGCGTTTCTGAAGTGGGGGTTCATCATCTTTTCAGGTGTGCCGGCCACGGCGGGATCGGTGCTTCAGGTGGCCAGAACCTTTGGCTATACGCGTGAGACCAATTTTGGCGCCCTGTTCGACGTGCGCTCGACCCCTGAGGCCACCGATCTCGCCTATACGCCGGTGCCCTTGGATGCGCACACCGACAATCCCTATCGCGATCCCGTGCCCGGAATTCAACTGCTCCATTGTCTGGCCAACGAAACCACGGGTGGCCTGTCGACCTTGGTGGACGGATTCGCGGTGGCGAGTGCACTGCGAAAGGAGGATGCGGAGGCCTATCGAATTTTGACACAGACGCCGGTGCGATTTCGTTACCATGATGCCACCACTGATCTCACGGCCAGCGCTGTGCCCATTGAATTGGACGTCACCGGTGCACTGCGCGCGATCCATTTCAGTCCGCGTCTCGACTATGTGCCCATCATGCCGCCCGAGCGGCTCAGCGCCTACTATCGAGCGCGGCGCGCCTTCGATCATCGACTTCGATCAGCTGAACATGAGATCCGATTTTTACTCAACGCGGGCGAGTTGTTGATGATGGACAACCGCCGCTTGTTGCATGGCCGCACCGGCTTCAACCCGGCAGAAGGGCTGCGCCACTTACAAGGCTGCTACATCGATTCGGACGGTCCCAGAAGCTGGTATCGCGTCCTGCGTGGGAGGAGCGCATGAACCGCATCGTGAGCTTTACGCAAATGAAGCACGGAACGCGCGAGGACTATGCGCTACTCGATGAATCCGAGCGCAATTTCGCGCGCGGACTACCCGAGCAGATACTAGGGGCGCTGCGTGCCTTGGATCATTCGCTTGAGGGCTACCCCGTCAGCCGTCTTAGACACATTCTGCAGACCGCCACGCGGGCTCGTAACGATGGTGCCGACGACGAATTGGTGGCCGGCGCGTTGATCCACGACATCGGCGACATGCTGGCCCCTTACAATCACGCGGAAGTGGCGGCCGGCATCATTCGTCCGTATGTGCGCGCCGAGGTGACCTGGATTGTCGAGCAACACGGATTGTTCCAAACCTACTACTACACTCACTTCAATGGCGGCGACCGCTACGCCCGTGAGCGCCTCCGTGATCATCCCTACTATGAGGCCTGCATCAATTTTTGTGAGCGATATGACCAAGCATCATTCGATCCGGCCTTCTCCACGTTACCGCTCGAGGAATTTGAACCCTTGATACGGCAGATTTTCAGTCGCAGCCCTCATGACCCTCGATATACGGAAAACGCCTGAGGGAGTGGTCTGGCGGGGATTAAGACCGCTCAAGCGGGATCATGCGCACGCGCGGCTCGGGCTTCCTCGGTCCAGTCCGCCTCAATGTAGAAGGGGCCCGGTTTTTCCCGCAGTTCCTCGTATTTGCAGATCTCGGGCTCAGGTCCCAACGGCGTGGACACGCCGCCGCGAAAAGTCCACTCGCCGCGGTCGCTATCCATCGCTCGAACGTAGCTGCTGATCAAGAAGCGCCGATCGTAGGTGCTGACATTCGGCGCGGAGCCGTGGACCGTGTACAAAGTCCACAGCAACAGGTCTCCGGGTTCCATCGTACAGGTCACGATCGAAGCCGGATCGAGTCCCACCCGAACCAAATCTTCGTTCGGAGTCTGCCCCGTCATCAGGGTCTGATCTTCCGACAGGCCGAGGTAGCCGCGCAGATGACTGCGCGGAACCACGCGCAGCGCGCCGTTCTCCACGGTCTGCCGGTCTATGGCAAGGCCGGTATTGATGCTGCCGTAGAGCAGATTGCGAAGCGCCGAGCTGTTGCGGAATTTCGCATCCTGATGATAGCGATAGTACGTGTACTTGGCTCCCGGAGGTTTCCAGTGCAGCTGGTGCGTAATCTGCTTGATGTCCGCCCCCAGCAAAGGTTCGAGCAATTCGAAATATTTCGGATGACGGCGCATACCTTCCAAGTAGGAACTGATCCAAGCCGTCCAATGAGCCTGAATGACCACGCGGCGGCGCGCCTTCGGATCGTCGATTACCTCTAGCAGCAGATTCTTGTGGCGATAAGTCGCGTGATGCTTGAGGGCTTCCTGGTAGATCCTGTCGGTTTCGAGACCGATCTGCTGCATCTCCTTAGCATCAAAGAATCCCCGCACGATGGCGTAGCCTTCCGAATGAAGTTGCTGTTGTATATCGTGCATAGGAGTCCCGAAGCCTTTGGGACCGAATGCTACGATGCACGCCATCAAGAAGCAAAGAGCGATCCTATGAGGCGTGTCGAGGCTGCGAAACTTCCTTTGCGCTTTCGCCAAGCGACCGTCATTGCGCTCTTGTTCTGCGGCTATGCGTCGCTGTATTTCTGCCGGGCGGACCTGTCAGTGTCGATGCCGCTGCTGATCGATGAACTCGAAGCGCGCGGCCTCAATCACGCCGATGCCATCGTGCGCATGGGCCAGGTCGCCTCGATGGGCGTGCTGGCCTACGCTCTCGGCAAGCTATTCTTGGCAGGCTTGGGCGACCTGTGGGGTGGGCGCGTCAGCTTTCTCATCGGCCTGGCGGGCGCCGCCGCGTTCACCCTGCTGTTCACGGTCGGCACAACCGTGCCGCTGTTCATGCTGGCCTGGATCGGCAACCGGCTCACGCAGTCCATTGCCTGGGCGGGTCTCATCAAAGTCTCGTCGAAATGGTTCGATTACACTTTTTACGGCAGCGTCATCGGTGTACTCAGCATCAGCTACCTGGTCGGCGACGCGGCGGCCCGTCAATGGATGGGCATGCTGATTCAGCATGGCTTCCATTGGCGAGCGCTGTTCTACTTTGCGGCGGCCGTGGCGGGTGCGATGCTGCTTTTCAATGTGCTGTTCTTGCGCGAATCGCGCCTGGACTTGAAGTTTGATGAAGCCACACCCAATCCGCTGAATTTGTTTGGGGGTGAGGAGTCGCGGCCCAGCGTGCGCAGCCTGCTGCTACCGCTGCTGCGCAGCCGTGCATTTCTGCTGATTTGCTTTTTGTCGCTGGGCTGCACCATCATTCGCGAAACCTTCAATATCTGGACACCCGTGTATTTGCGCGACTACTTAGGCTATGGCGTGAGCGATGCTGCGCGGATGAGCTCGATCTTCCCGGGAGTGGGCGCAGTGTCCGTCGTTGCCTCGGGTTGGGTGAGCGATCGGATCGGCGTGAATGGCCGCTCGCTGGTGCTGTTTCTGGGGTTGACGGCCACCGCCGCCGCGTTGTTGCTGCTGATGTCGATGCCCTCGAGCGCGGCCGGCTCCCCGCTGCCGCTGATCGGGATCGGCATCATCGCGTTCTGCTTGTTGGGACCCTATTCATACCTCGGCGGCGCTTTTGCCCTGGATTTCGGCGGCAAACGCGCTTCGGCAGCCTCCTCGGGCATCATCGATGGCATCGGCTATTTGGGCGCGGTGGCGGCCGGCGACAGCGTGGCGAGACTGTCCGTATCATTCGGCTGGCAGGGCGTATTTGTGACACTGGCGGCAGTCAGTGCCGTGGCGGCTGCGGGCTCGGGGTATTTGTTCTACTTGAGTGCCCGCGCCTCCCGTGCCGGACGACATCTGCCATGAAAAATCCAACGCTCAACGCGGTTCTTGCGAATCCCGACTCGCTGACCTTGCAATGGGCAGACGGGCGAACCAGTGAGTTCGCCGCCATCTGGTTGCGCGATAACCAATCTGAGCAGCGTGATGCCCACAGTGGTCAGCGTTTGGTCGACATCGCCGATATCCCGGCGGCGCCGAAGATTCGCGCCGCCTCGATGCACGGAGGGAACGTGCAAGTGCAGTGGGAGAGCGAGCCTCATGTCACCACGTTCGATGTGGGCTGGCTGGCTGCGCAGGTGAATGCGCCCTTCGAGCACGTGCCGAGGCAGCCCTGGCTTGGCGGCTCCTTGAACGCGCTGCACGATTTTGCCTGGTTGAGCTTGCCTCAGGCCAAAGAACAGGCGGCAGAGCGCTCGCGTTGGCTTACCCGGCTGCTGACGGATGGCATCGCCTTCTTGAGCGAGGTTGAGGCTACCGACAACGCCATACTCGAAGCCATGTCCTTCATCGGCCGCGTTGCCGAGACTAACTATGGGCTGGTCTTTGATGTGCGCTCGGTGGCCCAACCTGAGAACCTGGCGTTTTCCGACTTAGGATTGAGTCTGCATACCGACAATCCCTATCGAGAACCCGTGCCGGGCTTCCAAGCGCTGCACATGTTGATCGCGGCACCCGATGGCGGCGAGAGCCTGTTTGCCGATGGCTTGGCGCTGGCCGAGCACCTGCGCCATTCTGAACCGGAGGTCTTCGAACGATTGACCCGCACTGCCGTGCCGTTTCGGTATCGGGCCAAGGATGCAGACCTCTACGCCGAACGGCCCTTGATCCAGTTATCGTGCGACGGTGAAGTGACCGGCGTGCACTACAATAATCGGTCCATAGCGCCGTTGCCGTTCTCGCTCGAGGAAACGCCGGCGTTTTACGGCGCCTACCGCAGGTTCGCGTTGCTGTTGCGCGATCCTAAGTTTCAACTGAAATTTCTTCTGCGCGGCGGAGATCTCGTGGTGTTCGACAACCAGCGCGTCTTGCACGGTCGCACGCCATTCTCTTCGGCGAAGCAGGCGCGCCATGTGCGCGGTTGTTACTTGACGCGCGACAGTGTCTACAGCGAATCGGCGCTGCTGCGCCGGCGCTTCAGTGCGGCGGCACCGACATGAGCCTGAGCGATGAGATTTTCGCACTGTTTAAAGAGCGCGGAGGGGCAGCGTACTACGGTGAGAGCGTGTCGATGATCGAACACATGCTGCAGGCAGCGTACTTTGCGCACGCCGAGGCCGCGCCCGCGACGCTGATCCTCGCTGCATTACTCCACGATGTGGGACATTTGCTCGAAACCGTGCCCGAGGATATTGCCGATTGGACCACCGATGCGCGGCACGAGGAAGTGGGTAGCCGCTGGCTGGCCCAGCGGTTTCCCGCGGCCGTCTCCGAGCCCGTGCGCCTGCACGTTCCCGCGAAGCGCTACCTCTGCGCCACCGATAGCGCCTATTTCGCGAAGCTCAGCCCAGCTTCGGTCCACACGCTCGAGCTTCAGGGCGGCCCTATGGCGCGCAGCGAAATAGCGCGCTTCGAGACCGAAGCGTTTTATCGCGACGCTGTGCGCGTCAGGCGCTGGGACGACGCCGGCAAGGTCGCCGGCTTGGCGGCTCCTCGACTCGAGAACTATTCCGCACTGATCAACTCAATGAATGAGCCGCTTCAATATCGACGAGATTGATGGAGAACGCTTTATGGTGAACGTGGCGCAAGCCTATGCGGCGCTGAGGCACTATTCACCGACACGAGCAAGGTTATGCCTCCCCCGGCAACGGGACTCCATGACCGCGAAGCGTTGCAATCAGACCGCCCAAGTGCCGGTGATAATGGCGCCAGCGGCCAGAAGAACTTCCATAGATCGGGCGGCGCACCTGCGAGGCACTCGCGGTGAGGGACACGGACTGATTGTTCTGGATGTCCACGGCCTCATCGCTCCAGGTCAATCCGCAGTAGCCGGCGATGATGGCGCCGATCTGTTTCGGCTCGCGCACTAGATCCTCGTAGACAACCTCATGCAAGCTTTCGCCCAACACGCTGCGCCAATGATTGATAAGACCTTGGTAAGCTGCGTAGTACCGCCCAAGGTCCTCGAAATCATAGCTGAAGGGATAGGCATCGCCGAACAGCGTGCTGTACATGGCAAAGCAGCTATCGAGGGGCGAGCGCCCGAGCAGGAGTATTTTCGCATCCGGCAGTGCGCGATGTATGGCGCCAATGTACAGATAGTTCATCGGCAGCTTCTCAACTAGGCGTTCACCGGGGAGCGCGGCATTCGCGAGCCGCGCGTAGTTCGCGGCAACCACGCTCGGATCCGCCGCCGCAGCCTGCTGAAACACATCGCCCGGTCCTTGCGCGGCGGCGAGCAGCGCCCGTGAGAAGTTCTCCGTTTCGCCGTTCGATCGAACGCCGGGCAGTCCCGTCAATATCCGTTCCAGCAGCGTGGTGCCGGAACGCGGCAAACCCACGATGAAGATATATCGCGATGAATCCACGGGCCCCGCGCAACTCAGGCGAGAGTCCCCAGAGTCGAACAGCGCCTGCGGAAAGGTTTCCGCAATACGTCGGAGCTTGCGCTCATCGTTCGAGACATCGTAGGCGAGGCGCGATCGGCGTGCCGAGGCGGCGGCGGCGAACCAGTGAAACGCTTCGTCGAAGCGCTGCAAGTCATCCAACTCCTTCGCCAGCGCGTAGCCCAAAAACACGCGCGCTCGATGATCGTCCCCGGCGCGCGCAAGCTTGGCTTGCAGTTCCGTTAAGTGATTCGCACTGGGCACCTGCAGGCGCAGTTCGGACCTGAGCAAGTACGCGGGATACTGCTCAGGGTCCAAGGCAATGGCTCGGTTGCAGGCCGCCTCCGCATCGGCGAGTCTACCGAGGCTTCGCTCGCTGCCGGCCAGGTTGTACCAGAACCGCGGATCCCGCGGAGAAATCTCGGTGGCACGTCGATATAAGGCGTTGGCGCGCTCGTGCTTTCCCAAAGCCATCGAGACATAGGCGAGACCGTCATAGGCATCCGCGACACCGGTGGGCAGCTGCAGTGCGTCGGTCAGGACTCGCTCGGCGTCCATCACGCGCCCCTGTTTGAGCAGCAGCGAGGCGAGAATGCCATGTCCGGGAGTGCAGACCCGGACTCCTGCCACGGCCTGCTCGGCAAAGAAAAGCGCTTCCTCGATGCGCCCAGCGCGCATCGATTCGTAGGCCTTGATGGCGGCGGCGGGAAGCGGGGCAGCCAAGACATCTCCAGAGATCGCGGGGCGCGTCTACACCAGGTCACGTCCGATGGGACTTTTGCTGATGCGCTCGAAGATCACTTTATCGCCTTCGAGCGCCCGCACCGTTTCGTCGATGATAAAGGTGTCCGGCGTCGACGTCAGCTTGAACGCCACATGGATGGTGCAGTCCCAATCGCCGCGCTTGAAACCGCCCGTGTGCTCGCCTTGCCAACTACAGCTGCTGTTGTCCCCCTCGCGCATCCGCAGCCTTTCTTGGAGCCCATAGCCGCCGGTGATCGTCGTTCCCGTATCGGCGACCGTGGAGTTCATCGGCGGAGGATCCTGATGCAGGTCGTACCAGCCATTCGCGTCTGGCCCGTCTTGAACCAGAGATCCGAACAGCGGTCCGGCCTTCGGTGGCGCTGTGTGATTGATGGGGATTGGAAACTCCGGATCCGCCACGGCCGGCCGCACAGGCAATTCGAGGCTGGAGGCGCCGTGCGTGAGCGTGAGGGTAACCACTTCGGGCGAAGGCCAGACCAGCGGCCACAGGCTTTCCGATACCGAGAGACGAATTCGGTTGCCTTTCTTGAAGCGGTGCGCAATGAGCGAGAGGTCGATCTTGACATCGTAGGGCTGCCCGGGCGTGAGCGCGACGGGGTGCTCATGGCCGTCGCGATGAGTCAGGTTCAGCAGGCCAGAGGTCACGAGCCAGGATTTACCCTCGGGGGTGACCTCGCACAATCGCAGCGCCAATTTCGCTACCGGACGATCGGCGGATACGCGGATCCTGGCGACCGGATGACCCATGATTTCCACATCGGCGGTCAACGGTCGCGTGTCGAAGACCAGGGACTTGCGATCATCCGGGCTCTGCTCACCGGGCATTCCTTCCGGCGGGAAGGGCAACCATTCGGGCTTTTGCAGTCCGACGATTTTGTCGGCACGATAAACGATGGTGCTGTGCGCGCCCGCCACGGGCGATAGCCTGCCTTCATCCAGAAACCAGGTCTGCGGCTTCTGCTGTGCGGGCGGCCAGCTGATTTCCGCCACCCAACGGCCGGGCGTGTCGCCAGGATAGGTCTCCCATGCCGTCCGGTACGGCATGTAAGCCCGCAGCATGGGCTCGTCCATGATGCCGGTGGACACTTCGGCCAGCCAGTGTTTCCACCAACGCACTTCTTCATAGGCCCAATCGAGGCTGGGTCCGGGGCTGGTGAACTGCGGCGAGCTGTGTCCCCAGGCTCCGATCAGGGCTTTGCGCGGCGACTTCACATGCTCAAGGATGCGCGGCACCGTGTTCACGTAGGTGTCTATCCAGCCATCCACGATGTACACGGGACACTTGATGCCGGCGTAATTGCCGGACACGGAACCGCGCCGCCAGTACCCATCATTGCGCTGATGGGAAATCCACGTTTGCAAAATGTTGGGAGTCGCGTTCAAACGTTCGCGCCACAGCTCCCGCCAGCCTTCGCCGACGATGGCCGGATCCGGCGGCATCACCATGACGCCTTTGAAGGATGCGCCCCATTGCAGATTCGTCAAGCCAAGCGCGCCGCCGACGTAGTGCGCATCGTCCGTGAAGCGCGTGTCCGTGCAGCACATCGGCATGATGGCCTTCAACTCAGGGGGCGAGAGCGCCGCGATCTGCAGCGTGTTGATGCCTCCCCAGGAAATACCGCGCATACCGACGTTGCCATTGGACCAAGGCTGGCGGGCGAGCCAGGTGATGACCTCGACGCCGTCAGTCAATTCCTGGTCGAGGTATTCGTCGACCAAGATGCCCTCTGAATCGCCGGAACCGCGGGCATCCACACGCACGTAGGCAACCCCATACTTCGCGAGAACATGTCCCCAGAGGTCATCGTAAGTCCGGGTGAAATCGCGTTTCCGATACGGAATGTATTCCCACACGACCGGGATCGGCGACTGGCGCGCGCCGGCCGGGAGCCACAGGCGCGCGCTCAGGCGCGTGCCGTCCTTGAGGACGATCCACTCGTTATCGACGACCTCGACCGCATTTTCGTCGGGTAGCCGCCAACGCCTGGCCGCGGGGCTCTTCGCGATCGCAGACTCAAGCGCCAGCGCCGCAGGCATCGCGGACAACAGCACCGATGACCGCAGCAAATCCCGGCGTGAGAGCTTCATTTGAATCGATACCCGGCGCGCAGGCCTATTTCGCGCGGCGGATTGATGAGTTCCGTGGTCGCGAGCGACTGATCGAGCAAGATCGGATTGACGACCGACGGAACCAGGTCCACCCGCCGGTCGGCGAGATTCTTGACGTAGGCGCCCAGGCGCCAGCCGTTGTGCCGAATATTGGTATCCAAGTTGAGGAGCCCGTAAGGAGGGGTTTTGTATTGACCCTGCGTCGCGCTCAAGTAGAGCGGCACCACGCTCGAGTAGGTGCCGTTCACCGACACGTCCCAGTCATACGTCGGTGCAAGCGCTCGTTTGTAGACGATGCTCCCGGACAGAGCGGTTTTCGGGCTGCCGGGCAATTGTTGCCCCGCCGTGCCTACGACCTTATTCGGCAAGATGGTGCCCGTGTTCGTGCCGTCGTTAGCGGGGTATGAGAAACCGCTGGTGAGCCGCGCATCCGTATAGGCGCCGCCCACCATGTAGGTGAGTCCCGGCACAAGCAAAGGCCCGCTGATCTCGAGCTCGATTCCGTCCGACTGGGCCGTGTTGCCGTTGTACACGGCGAGATTACCCGAGGGCAGGCTGGCGGAAATCTGCGGTTTGTCCCAGCGCATGTCGAAGAGCGCTACCGCGTAGCTAAAGCCGTTGCTGTATCGCCCCTTCATGCCCACTTCGTAGTTATTGACCGTGTCCGGTGCGTAGCTCGCAAGCGTCGGGCTTTCCCGGAAAATCCCGGTGAGCGGCACCGAGTTGGCGCCGCCGCGGCGAAATCCTTGAGACCAGGTAGCGTAAAGGAACTGATGATCCGCCCATTCGTAGGACGGATTCACCTTCCAGGTATTTTTCGATGCCGGCGCGTTGTGCGGGCTCGCCGGTATGAATGTAGAGAAGGTGTAGTCGGTATAGGACTGGGAATCCGTGAATTGCTGCTGGAAATGCCGGCCGCCAAAGGTGACGCTGAGTTTGTCGATGACATGCCAGGTCAACTCGCCGAAAACGGATTTGTCCTCGAAGTTCTGCGTATCGAACTGGGTGAAAGGGGTATCGTTCGGACCCACGGTCAGCAGACAATTTGGGAAGGCCCCGCCGCCGGAGAAAGCGCCGGTGCAGCCTTGAGCCACAGAGCGCTCGTAGGATCCCGGCGTCGAGGTATACCAGTTCCCAATGGTCGTTTGGTTTTCGTAGTACACGCCAATCACCCAGTCCAGGCGCTTGTCCGGACCCGTGTTCGAGATCAGTCTTACTTCCTGTGTGAAGGTGTGAGCCGAATCGGTGAACCACTGTCCATAGATGAAGCGTGGATTCAGGGGATTGCCCGAGTAGTAGGCATTGCCGTAGGGAAATCCCCCCACGCCGTACGTGCCCTCGTCCTGCGTCAAGCCTTGGGTCTTGTAGTACGAGCTGGTCGAGGACAGCGTCGCGAATCCCGCGTCGTAGCTTAAATCGAGACTCGCGAGCGAGGTCCTGCGCCAATACGGCTGATTGAAGGAGGCAAAGTCCTGATAGGGGCCGCCCGCGGGAAATGTGATGCGCGGGTCGATGAAGTACGGACCGCCCGGATACTTCGTGTTGGTCTCCGGACCACCGTCGCCGTTCAAATTCGAATAGACGAAAGCGAGCTCGGCGCTGAATTTATCCACCGGCTTCCACAAGAGGCTCGCGCGCCCGGTGAAAGTATTTTGATCGTTCCAATCCTTCTTGCCGCTATAGATCGCTGGACTGTTCACGGGATCGGCAGGATCCGCCAGCACCGGAGCACCATAAAATTGCGATCCCGTACGCTTGACGATTCCATAGACATCGATGAACCCCGGCTCGAAGGCATACTTGGCGGTCACGCGCAGCGCCAGAGTATCGCCCATGGGGATATTCAGCGTGCTCCCAACGGTGTACGGATGGCCGCTCGAATGCGCGAGATCGCCGCCGCTGGCATCGATGCTGGCGGAAAATTCGCCGAGCTGCGGCGAGTTGGGGATGATGCGTATGGCGCCGCCCAGCGCACCGGCGCCGTAGAGCGTGCCCTGCGGTCCGCGCAGCACTTCGATGCGCGAAATATCGTCGAGCTGAAAATAGCCGTCGATCGGCGAATTGCCGATGTAGACGCCCACCGGCGACTGCTCGAAGGTGCGAAAGGGACGCGTCACCGATTCGCCGGTTCCGTTGAGGCCGCGAATGATGGGTGTCGTCGCTGCGCTCAATCTCGAGCCGAAGTCGAACATGCTCAAGCCTGGCACCTGTTTGGCGAGCGAGGCGAGGTCCGTGGCGCCTGAGCGCTCGATGTCATCCGATGAGACCACTGACAGGCTGTAGGGAACCGCTTCGGTCGCGAGCTCGCGGCGCGTTGCGGTAACTGTGATTTCCTGCAGCGTGTCTACTTGCTGAGCGGCTGCCCAGTGCGGAGCCCCGTAGAGCGCGACGAATACCGCGGCGCTGAGCGAGGAAATCGCGGGTTGTCTCTGAACTGTCTTTGCGCGCGCGACGCGCGCTGCAGTCGTCTTTCGCATATGGTCTCCCTAAGCATATTTTTCTACGCGGTGTTGGGGTACGGCCGCACCGTCCGGGCGGATATCCGCGCGCAACGTCGGCTCGAATCCAGTGTGTTGGAACGGCGCGCGTTGAATACG
The DNA here is from genome assembly GCA_036401515.1 of Steroidobacteraceae bacterium. Classification (GTDB taxonomy): domain Bacteria; phylum Pseudomonadota; class Gammaproteobacteria; order Steroidobacterales; family Steroidobacteraceae; genus Bog-1198. Next base: position 3,415 of record DASWUU010000064.1, on the reverse strand, counting down.
CGCCTCTGACAGTGGGCCCATACCTGGCCGCGGCCATAAGAAAAAGTGCCTAGACTCATGTATCTGGTCTGCGGGATCCCTTTTTTTGTGCTTGGCACAGCGAACTCTAAAGAGCAGTCGAACGCAGTCATCCTATGCAACCGCTTTGGCATTAGGAAATGCTTTATTTCGATAGGACTATTCGATTAAGCGTGCGCCGGGCGCGCACGGGCCCGCTCGCCGCGCATGGGGCGGGATCAAACTAGATCCCGCTCGATGGTGCTCACCGTCTCTTGTTCAAAGAACAGTTCGCCATCCTTCAGCAGCTTGAGAGATTCCCTGATGGTGAACGTCTTCGCGGTCGAGGTGAGTTCATAAGCCGCCATGGATCGACAATCCCAATCGCCGCGTTTGAATCCGCCCACGCTTTGCTGTTTCCAGACGCAGCTGTTCGGCTGGCCCTCGATGATCTCGTTCAGCTCGCTGCTGCCTCGCGATATCGTGGTGCCGATGTCGGGTACCTGGTACGACGCCTCGGCAGAATCGCGCTTCAACGTGATGCGACCGTCGGGATCGCGATGCGCGGCCTCTTGGGGAGGACGTCCGGTGAGGCCGGCGAACGGGTTGGCAGTCTGCGGCATTAGAGGAATCGGGAAAGGCGCTTCGCTTGCCGGCGCCGGACGCACCGGCAACGCGATCGAGCAGGACCCCAATCCAAAGGTGAGCGTCGCGATCTCGGGCGACGGCCACACCAGCGGCCACAGGCTCTCCGACAGTGCGATGCGGATACGATGCCCTCGCTTGAAGCGGTGTGCCACCATGAACATCTTGATGTCCACATCGTAGAACTCGCCGGCCACGAGCGCGCTCGGATGCTCGTGCGAAGTCCGGTGCGTCAGATTGAGCAATCCGTAACTTACCAGCCAGGACTTGCCCTGCGGTGTGACTTCGGTCATGCGCACCGCGAGCTTCGCCACCGGCACGTTCGATGCGACGCGGATCTTTGCCATGGGGTAACCGAGAATCTCGACATCCGAGTCGAGCGGCGGTGAATCGAACACCACGGATTTGGCGTCATCCTCGCTCTGCTCGGTCGGCAATCCCGACGGCGGGAAAGGCAGCCATTCCAGCTTGTCCAAGCCGACGATCTTATCGGCGAGGTAGTGGACCGTTTCCGGCTTCGCGGCCTGATGCGACAATTTGCCGGCGGGATTCAAATACCACGTCGCTGTCGTAAGGCGCGGCGATGGCCACACCGACTCCGCCACCCAGCGACCGGGCACGTCTTTGGGGTAAGTCGACCAAGGCGTCGAATAGGGCATGTACGCCCGCAACATCGGCTCATTCATGATTCCCGTGTCGACGCCGAGCAGCCATTGCTGCCACCAGCGCACCTCCTCGTAAATCCAATCCAGCCCCGGCCCCGGATTCACGGCATCCGGATAACTGTGACCCCAGGGGCCGACCAGCCCCTTGCGCGGAACGGACAGATGCTCGAGCAGCCGGCCGACGACGTTCGAGTAAGTGTCGATCCAGCCATCGACGACATACACCGGACACTTGATATCTTTGTAGTTGACGGCGATCGAGCCGCGCTGCCAGTAGGCATCGTAGTGCTGGTGCGACACCCACTCGGCAAGAATCGCCGGCGTGGCATCGACGCGGCGGCGCCACATCTTGGCCCAATCGGGTCCGACGATCTCTGGGTCGGGCGGCCCCGACATAACGCCCTTGAACCCCACGCCCCATTGAAAGTTGGTGAGTCCGAGTGCCCCGCCAATGTAGTGAGCATCGTCGGTGTAGCGGATGTCGCAACATCCCATCGGCATGATGGCCTTCAATTCCGGCGGCCCGAGCGCAGCAACCTGCAGCGTGTTGATCCCGCCCCAAGAAATGCCGCGCATGCCGACCGAACCGTTGCACCAGGCCTGGCGCGCGAGCCAGGCGATCACGGTGACGCCGTCGTTCAATTCCGGCGGTGCATATTCATCGACGATGACGCCGTCCGAATCACCCGAGCCGCGCACGTCGACGCGCGCATACGCAATGCCGTACTGCGCAAGTTGCGTTCCCCAACGATTGTCGCGGGTGCGATAGGCATCGCGCATGCGGTAAGGAATGTACTCCAGGACCACGGGCACCGGAGTCTTCTCGGCGCCTTCCGGAATCCACAATCTCGCCGCAAGCCGCGCCCCGTCGGGCATGGGGATCCACGTGTTTTCGATGACGCGCACGGCGCGCTTTGCAGGCAGCGTCCAAGGCAGAGCCGCCGGGGCCTTTGACGCGCCGAAAACACGCGAGACCGCCAAAGCCGGCACGACTGCCAAAGTTCCTAAAACGGCATTGCGCCTGGACATTTTCAAGCAAGCTCTCCTATTCTCATCGCTGGTGAGAATGAATACGCCACTGGCCGCACCTCCCTCCTCGATCAGCCAACACTTCCTCGCCGTATCACCTGGGCATCTGAGTTGATTCCCAACCCCCGTCTGCATCACGGATGCCGAATCAAGATTCAATGTCAGTAGATCCTGAGTCGTCCCTATTTTAATACTACGCCCCCACTGCGCCACTTGCTTCGCGGCCATCGGGATCAGAGAGGCCCGCTCTCGTTCCGCACGAAGCCCTTACCGGCGCCCTCGACAAATTCCTTGATCTCCTTCCACCCGAGCCCCAGTCCCGCCGGGCTTCAGAGTATCTGGCCCACTTCTTTAAAAGCCAATCGCACCGGCTCACTGGCGCAGGGCCGGTTAGTCCTGCTCGTCGGGCGCGACCTGCCACCCGATGCGCCCTGGCGATCGTCGTGATATAGCGCCCGATCGTCGCGGGCTTCTTACCCAACTCAACGCAGCGCTCAATGAACTTGGATCCCCATCGGACTCGCAGAGGGAAAACACCTGCCCCGCCTTCTCGCACCGCAAAACATGAAAAACCGTCCCGTCGGTGCTGCGTATCTATTGAATACGCTTCTTTGGCTATGGCGCTCTACACAAATTGAACTCTCGACACGCGGATTTTCTGCCGCCCTGGTGTATGCGAGATCAAATCGCAGCTCGTCAGAATCCCGTCACAAGACTGAGAAACCATGCAGTGCTTTTGCTGTTCTATTTAACTTCAAGACTACTCCTGCCGATCATCTGAGACGTTCAGTCGGTCTCGTGCCGCCTCCTATGAGCGCAATAACACGCGAAAGGGCTCCACGCCACCGACGCCATCCGCAATGCTCAAGCGAACGATGAGGGAGCGCGTAACTTCGTGGCCGGCGGAAACTAAGCGAATCCCTTTGGGCTAACTAGGGGCGATGCCTTGGATCGTCACAGAATAGAACCGCGCCAAGCCATCCGATCACCGAGTTGATTTAGCACGTGCTTTCTTCTTGACACCTTTGCTAGGCCGATTTGTCAGGATGGCGCTCGTAATAATGTGAAGGAGATGATCC
>DASWUU010000063.1:0-8593 GCA_036401515.1 Steroidobacteraceae bacterium | reverse complement strand
CGCGGATTTCGCTACGCCGTTTTTCCGCGCCGAGGGGGACGCTGGCCGGAGCTTGGGTCAACCGAGGAGCGTGAATGGGTGGGGCGCTTTCTGGGGCGGATCCATGCCGTGGGCCGCGCGTCCGACTTCCGCGAGCGAGGGTCCTTGAGCATCGAGGATCTGGGCCGTCATGCCCGCGACTTCGTATTGGACGGCGACTGGATGCCCGATTACTTGGCCACGAAATACGCCGATCTGACCGACGAGCTGTTGGAGGCGGTCGACGCGCGAGCGTCGCGTTGGGGCGGGGCAAGGCTCGGGCGCATCCTCGGTGACTGTCACCGCGGCAATATCCTTTGGACCGACCTCGGGCCGCACTTCGTGGACTTAGACGATTGCCTGACCGGCCCTGCCATTCAGGACCTGTGGATGCTGCTGTCAGGTGGAATGCAGGAAATGCGCACGGAATTGCAGGACCTGCTCAAAGGCTATGAGCAGTTTTTGCCGTTCGATCGGCGCGAGATCGCCCTCATCGAACCCTTGCGCGCGCTGCGCATGATCCATTACTCGGCCTGGTTGGCGCGCCGCTGGCATGATCCGGCGTTTCCGAAGGCCTTTCCTTGGTTTGCCGAGCCGCGCTACTGGGAGCAGCACTATCGTTCGCTCGAGGATCAGCTGGCAGCGGTGCTGGAGCCGCCGCTGGAGTTGTGACGGTCGCACGTTGTGATCGGGGTCAGTTTTGGTGATGATAGGCCGATGGCCGGGGAGATAATGACAAGATGAGGACAAGTAGCTTACAACTGCTGCTGCTGTGTGCAGTGGTGTGCCTAAGCGCGTGCAACAAAGAATCCAGCTCTACTCCCGCCGGAGCGGCGGTGACGCATGCCAGACCGAAGGCGCCGCTCCCCGCGAAGGTCGGCGCCACGGCCGCTGAGCAAACCGCCGGCATGGTGCTGGCGGCGAGCCAGGGCAAGTCCCCGGCCCCGGTGGACATCAAGTTCGACTTGGCGCAGAAACCCAAAGTAGGGCAACCCCTCGACGTCAACCTGGCGCTCATCGCGCAAGTGTCGGCCAATCCCGCGACCGTCCAGGTCAGTGGCACCGAAGGGCTTGCCGTGGCCCCCGGGGGGCAGTTTGATATCGCCGCCGAGGAGGCGGGCGAGGTCTACAAGCACACCGTGAGCGTCACGCCCGAAACCGACGGCGTATTGCTGCTGGGCGTCACCGTGTCTCTCAAACACGATGAAGTGACCGATACCAAGGCGTTTACGATTCCCATCATCGCCGAGCGCTGAAACTTATAGGCGCATCTCCACTAAAGGCCCTATAATGGTGGGTTTCCCTTAGGACCTCACTGTGACTCAGAAACTTCGCAACATCGCCATTATCGCTCACGTCGATCATGGCAAGACCACCCTCGTCGATCAGCTGTTGCGTCAGTCCGGTACGCTCGATGCGCGCAAGGATTTGCAAGAACGGATCATGGATTCGAATGATCTGGAGCGCGAGCGCGGGATCACCATCCTAGCCAAGAATACGGCGATTACCTGGGGCGATTATCGCATCAACATCGTGGATACGCCCGGCCACGCCGACTTCGGCGGCGAAGTGGAGCGCGTGCTCGCGATGGTGGACTGCGTCTTGCTGCTGGTCGATGCCGTGGACGGCCCCATGCCGCAGACGCGCTTTGTCACCCAAAAGGCTTTTAAGCATGGGCTGCGCCCCATTGTCGTGATCAACAAGATCGATCGCGATGAGGCCCGACCCGGCTGGGTGCTGGATCAGACTTTCGACTTGTTCGACCGCTTGGGCGCGACCGACGAGCAATTGGATTTTCCCGTCATTTATGCCTCGGCATTGCGCGGATTCTCGGGCCTCGAATCCACCGTACGCGACGGCGACATGCAGCCCTTGTTCAAAACCATTGTCGAGCATTGCCCGCCGCCGGATGTCGATGTGGATGGGCCGTTGCAGCTGCAAGTGACGCTGCTCGACTACTCCAGCTACGTCGGCGCCATCGGCATCGGACGCATCAAGCGCGGCACGCTGAAGCGCGGCATGACCGTCACGGTGGTATCTCGCGAAGGCAAGCAGCGCTCTGAGAAAATTACCCAGATTTTAGGCTTTCACGGCCTGACTCGCGTCGAGGTGGAATCGGCGGGCGCCGGCGACATCGTAGCCTTCGCGGGCATCGCGGAACCCAAGGTTTCGGACACCTTGTGTGATCCTGCAACCGTGGAGCCGCTCCCCAGCCTCACGGTGGATGAGCCGACCATCAGCATGACCTTTGAGGTCAATACCTCGCCCTTCCTCGGGCGCGAGGGGAAATTCGTCACCAGCCGGCAAATTCGCGAGCGCCTCGAGCGCGAAGCCATCCACAACGTCGCCTTGCGGGTCGAGCCCACCGCCGACCCCGACAAGTTCGTGGTCTTCGGACGCGGCGAGCTGCACCTCGGCGTGTTGCTGGAGAACATGCGTCGGGAAGGTTATGAGATGGCGGTCTCAAGACCGCGCGTTGTGATCAAACAGATCAACGGCGCGGCCCACGAGCCGATCGAGCAAGTCACCATCGATGCCGACAGCGAGGCCCAAGGGGCCATCATGCAAGCGCTCGGCAGCCGCGGCGGGGACCTGAAGGACATGCAGGCCGACGGACGCGGACGTGTGCGATTGGATTACATGATCCCCTCGCGCGGACTGATCGGTTTTCAGACTGAGTTTCGCACCATGACCCGCGGTACGGGGCTGCTGCACCACGTGTTCGATCACTACGGCCCCGTCGTGCCGCGGCAGTTGGGTCAGCGTCCCAACGGCGTCTTGATCTCGAACGGGCAGGGCGTTGCGCTCGCCTATTCGTTGTTCAGCTTGCAGGAACGCGGGCGTCTTTGCATCGGCGCCAATGAGGAAGTCTACGAAGGCATGATCATCGGCTTGAACAACCGCCTCGATGACCTCGTCGTCAATCCTTTGAAGGGCAAGAAACTCACCAACATGCGCGCATCCGGCAAGGACGAGGCCGTGGTGTTGTCGCCGCCGATACGCTTCTCATTGGAGCAGGCCATGGAGTTCATCGATGACGATGAGCTCATCGAAGTAACGCCCACGTCCGTGCGCCTGCGAAAACGCAATTTGAAGGAGACGGATCGCAAACGCTCGGAGCGCGAAACCGCGGATCAGGGCATTTGACGAAATCTTGATTGAAACGAGACGCGGGTCACGTCGCGTCTCGCGCGATTCTCCCTAACATCACGAATTCAGGTGCTTCGGCGGCATCGATTCCTACGTGCGGGAGATCCTAGGACTTGTCACGCGACACGGCGGCTGCAATCCGCAGCGAGCCCGCGCAACCGCAGGGCCTCAACGAGCTGCTGCAGCGCCAGATTGCGGAGACGCGCGGTCCCGGTAACCCGCTGGATACAGACCGCCTCCTGCAAGCCGTCAGCGCGCACTACGATCGGCTCGATGTCGAACGGCGCGGCGTCGTGCGTTCCATGCAGCTGATGTCGGACGAGGCGCAGGCGATGACTCGCGAAATCCGCGAGCAGAACGCCTCTCACCTTCAAGCGATTCTTGACAACGTCAAGGATGCCATCATCACCGTCGATGATGAGGGCCGCATCGATACGTTCAACCACACCGGCGAGCGCATTTTCGGCTACGACGCCGCAGAAGTGTTCGGCAGATCCGTAAGCGTCCTGTTGGCCGACCTTGATCCTAAGAATCCTTGCGAATATCTGGAGCGCCTCGCCACCAAGGTAGACGATACGCACGTGGACTTAGCTGCGACCCAGACCTGGGGTCTCACCAACGTCGGCAGCCGGGTCGCGATCGAGATTGCCGTCAGTAAAGCCAAGCTCAGCCGGCAGGATGGCTACATCATCTGCATCCGCGACATCACCGAGAGACATCTCGCTGAGGTCTCGGTCCGTGAGAGCGAGGGTCGCTACCGCACGTTGGTGGAACATGCGCCGGAAGTCATCGTCGTCTTCGATATCGATGCCGGGAAGTTCGTCGACGTCAACGACAATGCCTGCCGCTTTTTCAAGATGACCCGGGTCGGCTTGCTAAGCTGCGGACCGGAGCAGCTCTGCCCCGCGACCCAGGCCGATGGAACGGCCTCATTCGGGGTTTCTCGCGGCTACATCGAGAGCGCCATGGAAGGTGAGGTGCCGGTATTCGAGTGGCTGTATTGCGATTCCACCGGCCAGAATTTTCCGTGCGAAGTCCGCCTGGTGCGGCTTCCGAGCTCAAATCGCCGCTTGCTACGGGCGAGCATCATCGATATCAGCGAGCGCAAGCGCGCCGACGCAATCGCCTCGGGCGAACGCCGAGTCTTCGAGAAAATAGCCGCCAACGCGCCGCTGCCCTCGACGCTGGAAGCCATTTGCGGACTGATTGAGCGCGCCATGCCTGACAGCTGCTGCGCGGTCAATTTATTGGACCGGGGCAAGCAAGCCCTGCATTTTGGCGTTGGTCCGAATTTGCGGCGGGAATTCGTGCACGCCATGGATTTCGCGCCGATCGGGATACGCTACGGTTCGTGCTCGGCGGCCGTGTACTTAAGCCGTCTGGTCACCGTCGCCGATATCGAAAGCGATGCGCTGTGGGAGTATCGGCGTGAGGCGGCACGCGAGGCGGGCTTCAGGGCCGCGTGGTCGACGCCCATCGTCGCCTCGGACGGCCAGGTGGTCGGCACCTTCGCCGTCTACCGACGCCAGACCGGGATCCCCTTGTCCCGGGACCATGAATTGATGACCCGCATGGCGCAAATCGCGGGCATCGCCATCGAGCGCCGCGCCGCGGAAGATGCGCTTCGCGACAGCGAGTCAAAATTTCGAGGCTTGTTCGAGAGCGTCATGGAGGGGGTTTATCAAACCTCCCGCGATGGGCGCATTTTGGTCGCCAATCCTGCCTGCGTGACTTTGCTGGGATACGATTCCGCCGAGGAGCTGTACCAGGTCCCCGCCGGCGCGCTTTTTTGGTATCCCAACGATCGGGAAAACTTCGCACGTCGTGCCGAGATGGAGGGGGAACTTCGAAACGAAGAATACGTGTTACGCCGCAAAGACGGTTCCATGTTGGTTGTAGTGGACAACTGCCGCGTGGTGCGCGACGAAAATGGCCGGGTCTGCGGCTTTGAAGGCACGCTGACCGACATCACCGAGCGCAAAAAAGCGGAAACCGCTGTTTTTCAGGCCAAGGAGCGCGCCCAGGTCACACTGCAATCCATCGGCGACGCGGTGATCACGACCGATTCGGAAGGTCGCATCGACTACATGAACCCGGTGGCCGAAAGCCTGACCGGATGGGAGAACCGCGCAGCGCAAGGGCAGCTGATCAGCGACGTGCTGACGGTGGTCGACGAGACCACCCGCGAAGGGAGCGAAAGTCCGGTGGCGCGCTGTCTGCGGGAGGGGAGGGTGCTGGGGCTTGCCGAGCACACCGTTCTGGTCAACCGGCGCGGCCAAGAAATTGCCATCCAGGATTCGGCAGCGCCCATCCGCGACCGCGCCGGCAACCTGATCGGCGCGGTCATGGTGTTTCACGACGTCAGCAAGGAACGCCGGCTGCACCGCGCGCTGCACTTCCAAGCAAGCCACGATGCCCTCACCGGTTTGATCAACCGCCGCGAGTTCGAGAATCGCCTCACCGCGGCAGTCGAGGATGCACGACAGAACACCGAGGCCCGCCACGTGCTCCTGTATTTGGATTTGGATCAGTTCAAGCTTGTGAACGATACCTGCGGGCATCCGGCGGGCGATTTGTTACTGAAACAAATCACCGGCGTGATTCAGTCGCGGGTGCGCGGCGGCGACACGTTGGCGCGCCTCGGAGGCGATGAGTTCGGTATCCTGCTGCGGGACTGCAGCCAGGATCAGGCGCTGCGCATTGCGGAGAACATGCGCCAGGCCATACGCGACTACCGTTTTGCCTGGCAGGGAGGGGTGCTGGCGGTCGGAGCCAGCATCGGCATTGTGGAAATCACCACTGAGGTGCCCACTGTCGCCAATGTCATGAGTGCCGCCGACGTGGCGTGCTACTCGGCAAAGGATTCCGGCCGCAATCGTGTGCAGCTTTACAAGCCGGACGACATGCCGGAACGGCATCGCGAAATGCATTGGGTGTCGAAACTCGCGCGCGCCCGCGATGAAAGCCGATTTGAGTTGTTCTATCAACCCATTGTGCCGATCGGTCCTCGGCCGCACGAGCGCGAGCATTTCGAGCTCATGTTGAGATTGCGCGATGACAGCGGGACCATCGTTACCCCCGCCGAATTCATTCCAGCCGCCGAGCGCTACGACATCATGCCCTCGATCGATCGCTGGGTGGTTCGTCAGGCGCTGGAACGGATCGTTCATCGGATCGAATCCGGCGTCAAACCTTTTACCGTCGCCGTGAACCTGTCGGGAACTTCCCTCAATGACGAACGATTTCTCGAATTCTTGATTGCCGAGCTGAGTGCCAGTCAGTTGGTCGCCGGTGCCATGTGCTTCGAGATCACCGAAACCGCTGCCATCGAAAACCTGAACAACGTGGTGTACTTCATGCGCGAATTGAAAAACCGCGGCTGCCACTTCGCGCTGGATGATTTCGGCAGCGGCCTGTCGTCATTCATGTACCTGAAAACCTTGCCGGTAGATTACTTGAAGATTGACGGCCAATTCGTTGAAAACGTTACGCGTGACGCCGTCGATCGCAGCATGGTCGCGGCCATTAGCCAGGTCGGTAATGCCATGGGCATTCAGACCATCGCCGAACGGGTCGAGTCGCCCGAGGTCCTGGCGGAGTTGGGCCGCCTCGGCATCGGGTTCGCGCAAGGCTTCTATATCGCCAAGCCGCGATCGACTACTGAGTTCCCCTACCTACGGTAACGCACCCTCGATCCACCGCTGACGAGCCGGCGCGAACGGCGTACTCTTGCTCCGGACTTCAGCCGCTCACTCACCTAACGAAGGGGTTAGTCATGATCCTCGGGATGTCTCTCGCCACGTTTACGCAGTTTCACGTGATCATCAGCCTGATCGCTATCTTGAGCGGCATCGTCGCCGTGTGGGGCATGTTCAATGCCAAACGCATGACGCGGGTGACGGCGCTTTTTCTTATCGCCAGCGTCGCTACCAGCGTCACCGGATTTATGTTTCCCGCGCCTTTTGACGCGGCCGACGTCATCGGGATCGTTTCACTGGTGGTATTAGGGTTGGCCATCGCCGCGCTGTACGCCTACAACCTCGCCGGTGCGTGGCGCGGTATTTACGTCGGCTGTGCGGTCTTTGCGCTGTACTTGAATTGTTTCGTGCTCATCGTACAGTCGTTCCAAAAGATTGCGTTCTTGCATGCCTTGGCGCCGACGCAGAAGGAACCGCCGTTTGCAATCGCCCAGGGCGCGCTGCTAATTTTATTCGTAGGTTTAGGGGTCGTTGCTTTCAAGAAGTTTCGACCACTGACGCGGGTCCCCGCCGCCGCGTAAAGGAATGCGCCGGATCTCAAACCATCGGCTTGGTGGATGGCCCAGCATACTGCTGCTGGCCATTCTGTTATTTCGTGCCTATGTTCCCGCTGGATTTATGCCCGCGAGTGGTGCGCCCTTCGCACTGCAGTTGTGCCCGGTGGGCATGTCCACGCACCTGCACCATCATCTAGGAACCCATGGCAATTTAGAGACCGACCTGTCCGTTCGGCAGCGCCCCTGGCGGCGGCCCAATTTCGCATCACGTCGCTTTTGAATCCGCCGCACCGCCGCCTGCCCTTTTCATCGCTGCGTTCCAGCCCCCGCTTTTAACGCTTCGCCTACCCAAAGCCCATCAGCCTCGCGGACCTCCCTCACTCGCTTGAATTGATCCGACTCGTCGTTCGCGGCTCTTAGTTTCAAAGAGCGCGCGCATGTGGATTTTCAAGCTCCGGGAGAAATCATGATTTCCTCAATCAGCCGTTTGGCAATACCGCCGCTCTTGGTGCTTTTGTGGTCTTCGCCGCTGCGCGCCGCCGATGTCGGTAGCGTTCGCGGTGTGGTGCACGACCAGCAACACCGGCCGCTGGCCGGCGCTCAGGTCGATCTTAAGTCAGCCACCTCGCAGTGGAGGCACTCTTCGGTGACGGATACGCGCGGCGAATTCGCTTTCATGACCGTACCGCTGGGCGACTATGTGCTCACGGTGAGTGAGCCGGATTTTGTTGCCGTAGCACAGTCGGTGACGGTGGCCTCCGGATCCTCGCCCGTAGCCCACGTGCAACTCGCCAAAGGCGCGCCACTGGACACCTTGACGGTGACGGCGGCCCCCGAAACCACGGTGCTTACTACCGCCACGCCGACTACCGTGGTGAATCGCCAGGACATCGAACGCGATCCCGGGGCAGACCGCACCAACAGCCTGGCGATGATCACCGACTTCGTGCCTGGGGCGTACGTCGTGCATGATCAATTGCACGTTCGCGGCGGCCATCAGACCACCTGGGCCATCGATGGCGTAGAAATTCCGAACACCAACATTGCGAGCAACTTGGGCCCGCAAATCGATCCGAAGGACATCGACTATCTGGAAGTCCAGCGCGGCAGCTACGAGGCGGATCAGGGCGATCGCACTTATGGCGTGTTCAATGTCGTCCCGCGCACCGG
>DASWUU010000062.1:0-13222 GCA_036401515.1 Steroidobacteraceae bacterium | reverse complement strand
CTGCCGTCCGGGAACGGAAGCTTACCCTCGCGATAGGCCTTGATCGCGACATCGTTGCCGAGAACGGCACGTATGTCATTGAGCTTGCCTTCCTCGTGCGCCACCGAAATCAGTTTCCAATCCCGATACCCGGGGAAAATGGATATGCTGAATAGGGGAACGGCGTTTTTTGAATTGGCCGCCCCAGCATGGGCCTGCCCCTGCTTGGCGCTTTGCGCTTCGGACCTGGCGACGTAAAGACTGACGGCCACAAGAGCAACGCAGCTGCCCAAAGTACCCAAATATCCAATTGCGCGAGCTTTGTGTTGGAACATAAAACACCTCCCGTACAGTTTTGTGAAGAAAAGGCGCTGTGGATAGCGAATTTGAATTCAACAAACAAACAAAATCATGTCGGTGGCACCCTGTAGCCCTTATTGGAGCCACCTAGCGCTTCGGATATTGTGTAAAAACATAGTCGTGGGCTTTGGCCGCGATGTGACAGGCCGCTCCGCACTTGGCATCGTTGCCTTTGCGGTGGCGTATCGTTTTGGTCGGCAGGCCGGAATGTATTCGACGCCGCGTTGTATTCAAATGCGCCGTATCCCCAGCCGTTGCTGTCGGCGAACCGCTTGCTGTCCTTCGCCATGAAGTCGATGTCATTCAGATCACCAGTCATCAGAGGTTGGCCGGGGGCAGCATTATTCACCTTGGCCTTCCAATGGATCTTGGCCATCTTGGCGCCATCGGGAAAAGGCTGACCGTTGCCCGTTATACCCGCTTTGTACGCATCTATCATGGCGGGATTCCCAAGGATCACCGCAAGCATGTTGCAGTTGAGACTGACAGAAATCGTATCTCGGGACGCACCATCGTGCGTTACCTCCGATGTCCAAACACCAGATAACTTCGTGCCAACGCTCGCGTCGTAGTGAGGGGGGGTGTTGGTGCCGGGATCGATTCGATGCAACACTGAGGTCAGGATCCAAACTGAGATTTCATCCAGCGGACGAAGTGACTGTGGGCCGATTCCGGGGTCCAGAGTAACCAGTAACTGTTCAGGCCTATGACGGTGTGGGGAAAGGGCGCTATCAGAGCGCCCTGCGCGAGCAGCTCCGCGAATAGGATCGGTGACAACAACGCGACGCCGATGCCTTGTACTGCGGCCTGCGCCTCCAGATCGTAGTTGGGGAAGCGCGTAGCAACGAAATGGGGTTTGATTGCGCGCAGGCCGGCGACCTTGAACCACTCCGACCAACTCGGGTCCGGTATCAATGGCAAGTTGAGCAGGCTGCGAGGGGTCAGGCGTTTGCCGGTCGGGCTTAGCTTGGGATTAAGCATGGGAGTCCGCTGCTCCGACAGGATCTTAGTCGCTTTATAACCAGACCCAGGAGCACTTGCGCTGCGCACCGCCACATCGAATGTGCCCGGCGGCAGCAAATCCTGTGTCGCATCCAGAACGATTGCGTCCGCTCCGGGCAGCGCGTGATAATTAGCCAGTCGCGGCAGCAGCCAGCGAGCTGCAAAGGTCGGCGCACAGGTGACCCGTAGCGGCTGACGGATTCGCCTGAAGTCGTCCACCGCCGTGTTGATGAGCGCCAGCGCTTGCTCGAGCCGTTGGCCGAGCGCTTTAGCGCGCCCGGTGGCCGTCAATCTCGGTCCATGACGCTGGAACAGCTTCGCGCCAAGCCGATCCTCCAGCGCACGCATTCTCTGACTCACGGCGGTCGGCGTGATGCGCAACTCTGCTGCGGCCCTAGAAAAATTCCCATGACGGACGCAGGTGCTCAACACGCGCAAAGAATCCAGCGAGGGCGGAATTTTCCTCATAGCTAATGTGAAGTCTACCTTCAAATGACAGTCAAAACTTATCGCTATAGCGTCAACTGCACACGGCATAGACTCTGCAACACCATCGGCTCCGGTATCGCGGACAATTCAGTGCACTTGTTTAGCAACTCTTATGGCCATTCTTGGTAAGGGGAAGGTAGGCATGATCAGCATTCGACGGCATTCGGCGCGCCTCGCCTTTTTTCTTGCAGGGGCTTTAAGTTTCTCCGGGGTGCAGGCAGAGCCGCCGGCTACCCTTAAGAGCGCAGCCCCAAGCAACACGCAGCACGATGGCCGGCATGATTTTGATTTCGAGGTGGGCACTTGGAATGCGCATGTGAAAGTGCTGCCGCGCCGACTCTCGCATTCGACCGACTGGGAAGAATTCTCGGGGACCGCCGTCACGCGGACCTTGCCCATGCTTGAGGGGTGGAACGAGAGCGAATTGCAAATGGACAACCGGAAGTCAGGCAAACACAGCGCGCTCCTGGCCGTACGCTTGTACAATCCGTCTACCCATCAGTGGGCCATCTACGGGGCGAACATCAAGACTGGGATTTTCGATCCACCCATGATCGGCGGATTCCAGAATGATCGAGGGGAGTTCTACTCGCAGGACACGTGGGAGGGCCGTCCGATCTTCGTGCGCTTCATCTGGAAAATCATCGACCCGGCCCATGCGCACCTGGAGCAGGCATTTTCCGACGACGGTGGCAAGACGTGGGAGACGAACTGGATTTACGACGGCGAGCGGAAGTCACAGTAGCGGCGCTTTAGCTGGAGAGGCAACTTTCGAGCGCCGGAGCATCATCGACCAACGCAGTGCCCGGCTTATCGGCTTCGTGCAGCACCAACACCAGAGCGCGGCGCGCGCCACTGCCCGTGGCAGACAGCTGCATCACCTCTCCTGCTGGAACTATCACATAGTCGCCGGATTTCGTGCGGACGGCGCTGTGCTTGAGGCGCATGCATTGCTCGCCCTCAACGACAAACACCGCTTCGGGCCCCGAATGTACGTGAATGGTCGTGATCTGCTCCGGAAGGAAGTAAGCGGACATGATCATCATCTTGCGCGGCCCAGTGCCTTCCACGGGTAGCGGGCCGATATCGGCGCGATGCCGGCCGCCGTGATGATTAGTAGATTTGGGTCCCACCGTCGCAAGCCAATACTTCCCGTGCGCGCTGAGCGCAGTGCTCGTCGGCCCGGTGTTCCGTTGTGCAGCCTCTAGAGAGTCAAATTCGTCGAGGTGCCAGAAAAGGGGGCCCTGGCCCAAATCCGGGACGGGGCGATCCTCCAGCGTGGAACAGCCCGGTAGTCCCTGGCGTTCGGGCGAATCGGGGGTACAGCGCATCAACTCAGCGCGCGCCGCGTTCACTTGAAACGCGCATATCAACAAAAACAGTACGGATAGTTTCTTCATTCGGAATCTCATTTGCTAAGTATTTGTAGCATGAATGGTGTGGGGGGTAGGGTCCTAATTGGCCGGGAATTGCCCGAATTGGGCTCGTCGCGAGCGGTAGATCAATTAGCGGCTATCGTGAAATCCGTTGTTGACGCGCCCATCCGGAATGAGGAGCATCTGCCCTGTTACTCATGCGCGTCAAACACCATACCCCGGTCGAAGGCCGTATCGCGACGCAGTCCAGCGTAAGCATCGCGCGGCAGATTGATTACCAAGAAGATGCAGAGCCTCGGCACATCATCGCGACGGCGCCGGCGGGATTCGGGAAAACCTCGCTGCTGCGCGATTTCCGCGACAGGGCCCTGGAAACGGGGGTCAAGGCCGCATGGCTTACCGTTTTTCGCGAGCACGAGGATACGGCCACCTTCATTTCCGGCGTCGTGGATGCTCTGGTGGGACTGCAATGCAGCTTCACGCTGGCTTTCCACAAAGACGCCGTTCCGGGACATGCCAGCGGCTTGCGGGAATTTTGCCGGGAAATATGCTCGCGGCTCGCGGGCCTTCCGCATCGCGTCGCGCTCTTCCTCGATGACTATCACAAGGTGCACTCGAACGAGGCCATCGGCGTTTTCATGGAGGAGCTGACGCATTCGGCACCGGCGAACTTTCAGATCGTTCTGGCCAGCCGTTCGTCGCCTAACTTCTCAACGCTCCGTCTGCGGCTCGACAATCGCCTCCGCCAGCTGTCGGCTCGGGAACTGCAGTTCCGCTACGAAGAGGCGGAACAGTTCTACCGTCAGGTGCATGGGCTCGTTCTGAGCCCCGCTCAGATAGCCAAGATCATCTCCCGAACCGAGGGCTGGGCGGCCGGATTGCAATTGATTGCGCTGGCGCTGAAGCGTAGCCCGCGAGCGGACGATGTCATCGACGCCCTGTCGGGCAATTTCCACGAAATAACCGAATATCTGACGCAATACGTGATCGATGGTCTTGATGAGGACTTGGTTCGGTTTTTGGTCGACACCTCGGTATTGGATCGATTGCATCCAAACCTGTGCGCCGCAGTAACGCAGGATCCCACCGCAGGGGCGCGGCTGCTTCAGATGCAAGAGTCCAATCTGTTTCTGCGCCCCCTCGATGAATCGCACGCTTGGTTTGCCTACCACGAATTATTTCGTGACTACCTCAAGACACGCCTCGATGCCGCCGACCCAGCGCGCATACCCGTTCTGCATCAGCGGGCAAGCAGTTGGTACGCCGAGCATCTAATGCCGGATCGCGCAATCCAGCACGCCCTGTACGCCGGCGATCACAACAATGCCGCGCAATTGGTGGAGCAGTTCGCGCAGCAGCGTATCGAAGTCGGCGGCATGGCGGACGTGGATCGCTGGATCAATATGATCCCCGCTGAGCTGGTGCGTCAGCATCCCCGATTTCAGGTTTTCAAGTGCTGGGCGCTCTGCCACATCGGCAAGTACCACGAAGCTTCTGAAATCCTGCGGGCTTTGGAAGACAGCGTCGCGCATCCGATCGGGATCGACGCAGAACACACGCGAGAATTGAAGTATGAGTGGGCCGTTCTCAAGGCGGTAAATTCCCTTGCCGGCGACAATGTGCCCGCCGCGCTCGAGTCCCTTCCCCAAGATCCTGCCGAACCGTCCAAGCACATGCGCCGCTTGTCGGCGATGAAGGCCAACGTCGAGGGCGCTTGCAATATTTTTCTAAGCCGCTTCGAGGACGCCGAGCGCGCCTTGGCGCGCGCCTACGCCTTGCACACCAGCTCCGGGTCGCTGAACGGAATCGTCTATTCCTTGTGTTACCTCGGCTATGTGCGCTTTCTGTCGGGCTCGTTGTCGGAAGCCCACGCGAAGTTTGATCAAGCAGAGCGGGAGGCGCGGGCTCTCAGCGGCAAGGACTCTTTTTGCTACGCCTTGCCGCGGGCGCTGCGCGGCATCATTCACGATGAACGCGACGAAGTGGACGCCGCAGAAAGTCTCATTGCGGCTCACCTCACGCCGATCGAGGAGGGCGCTTACATCGGCTTTCGACGCATCCTGTTCCTGCGGCTTGCACGGATTTACATGGACCGAGGCCAAGTCACTTTGGCGGACGAAGTGCTGCACCGGCTGCTGCGCTCATGCGACGAAAATTACATTGCGCGTACCCAGCTCCTCATCGCCATCGAGTGGGCGCGCTTTGCAATGCGTTCGGGAGACGTTGCTGAGTCGCATCGGCTCTTGCAGCAGATCGAAGCTACTCCTAATCCGGCAACCTTCGAGAGCTGGCAGAGTGATCTTTGCGACACATTGGTTGCGCGTGCCCACTGTGCATTGTTGGCGGGTGACGCCGCAACGGCGCTCAAATGGGTGAATTCGCTCAAGCCGCTCGCTGAATCCGCCCGCCGCATTTCTAATCTGCAAGAACTCTTGCTGTTGGAAGCACGCGCGGCATTTTCATTGGGCCAGAGCGAAGTAGCAGCGGCTGCCCTCCTGCGCGCCTTCGATATTGCCCGCAAGACGGGGCGCATACGCGCCTGTGCTGACTGGCGCGATTCCCTGGTCGTGCTCGCAACCACGCTGGGGTTTGCGCGCAAGATCCCCGAGGGCGCATCCACGAGCCTATTGCTCGAACTGATGGACAAAGGCTCGACCCATCTTGGCAAGCAGACGCCGCCACCGCCTGCAGTGAACCGCTCGGCGAGTGCAGTAGGGGAGGCGTTAAGCGCCCGGGAACTCGTGGTGTTGCAGCTGGTGGCGCGAGGCATGCAGAACAAGCAGGTGGCGGCGGAGCTAAGCATCTCGGAGCATACGGTCCGTTGGCACGTCCGCAACGTCCTGGAGAAGCTTTACGTTACCAATCGCACGGCGGCGGTGAATGCCGCCCGCGAACTGGGCCTACTGGCTCAGTGATAGACATATTCGCTAGAGGGCGCGAATAAACTTTCCAGCCAGCTCGAGCGCGTCATTCGCCTCGGGCAAATGCGGCACATATCCCTGCCATACGTGCACCACGCCCTCCCATGTCTGCAGCGTGACGCTGCCGCCGGCGATACGCACCTTTTCGGCAAAACGCAAACTATCGTCGGTGACCAGTTCAGTGGTGCTCACCTGCATGAGGAGCGGCGGAAGATCTGCCAGATTTCCAAAGAGTGGCGAGGCGAACGGATCGGCCGGATCGGCGCCTTGTAGGTACTCGAGCGAAAAATAATCCACGACCGACTTAACGGCGCCGAGCTGCTCGTTCTGATTGCTGATCAGCGAGGGGGCGCTGTTCGAAACATCGGTCCATGCCGAGAACGTCACAGCTGCATCCGCCTGCATGGCCTTTTGCCGGTCGCGTAACCATAGCAGCAGCGCCAGCGCCAGACCGCCGCCCGCCGAATCTCCGAGCACGAACGCGCGCTGTGCCTGCTCGGGCCCGTGCGGCCCGTTCAAACGCATCCACAGAAACGCATCCACGGCATCGAGCACGGCAGCGGGGAAAGGATGCTCAGGTGCCAGACGATAGTCGATGAGCAGCACGGCGCAGCCGGTGAAGCGGGAAACCCACATCGCGAAGTTGCGGTGCGATTCGATGCTGCCGGAGATGTAGCCTCCGCCATGCAGAAACAGCAGCCGTCGGTTGGGATCAGCCCCTTGATCGAGCACCCACTCGGCCGCGCAGGTTTCAAGCCCGGCGCGCAATACCCGTGCCGTATCCAGAACCGGCGCCGTGAACAGCACTTTCATCGCGGCGCGCACTGATTGATACGGCGGCTGATCTGCCGGTGGCGCTGCAAACAATGCGCCCACATCGCGCAGATGCCGCAAGACATCCTCGTGTTCCTTGGATACCAATCGAGTGCTCCGCCGTTGTTCTGGAGAGGGAGAGGGATTCTACGCGGCGCTCAGTGAGACAGCACCAGCCCTTGTAGCGGGTTGGCCAGCGAAGTGACCCATCCTAATTGATGGGTGCTCGCGCGCGGCCGCGACAATCCAATTGTGTCGGGACGGCCTGGCAAGCTCGGGCATACTTTCCAAGCATGAGCAGCTCCATCACCGCATGCGCGACAGCCGTCGCAGAGGACGTCGATTTTGAGCCGGGAGATGCGCAGGCCGCGGGGTTCTCACCGGAGCGCCTCGCGCGCATCGAAAAAGTGTTTGACCGGGATGTACAGCGCGGCGCCATACCAGGAGCGGTCATTCTGATCGCACGCCACGGCAAAGTGGTTTACTCCGGCGTATTCGGGTATCGCGATCCTGTTACGCGGTCCACCATGACTCTCGACGCGCAGTTCCGGCTGGCGTCGATGACGAAACCCGTGGTCAGCGTCGCGGCCATGCTGCTTGTCGAAGAGGGGCGGATGCAGCTCACCGATGCGGTATCAATGTACCTGCCGGAGCTTAAAGAGCGGCGCGTCGAGACCGACGGCGCAGAGAATTCCAGTGTTGCGGCACATGAAATGACAATTCACGACTTGATGCGCCACACCTCAGGCTTGACTTACGGGGAGTTCGGAACCTCGAACGTGCACAAGAAATATGTGCATGCCGACCTGCTCAACCCCGCACAAAGCAGTAGCGAATTCCTGCACAAGTTGGCATCGCTTCCCTTGCTGCATCAGCCGGGGACGACCTTTGAGTACGGCCTTTCAACCGATGTATTGGGGTGCCTCGTCGAGAAGGTGTCCGGGCTCGGACTGGATCGCTTCATTGCGGAGCGTATCGCCCAGCCGCTGGGGCTTAAGAGTTTCAGCTTCCAAATCAGCGCTTCCGATGCAATGAGCCTCGCGAGGCCTTTGCCAGGGGCCGGCGAAGAGGCGCTCAATGCACTCAACAGCGAACTGCGTCCGCAGGCTTGGATGTCGGGCGGGGGCGGGTTGAATGGCAATGCCCGAGACTATCTGCGCTTTGCGCAAACGCTTTTGAATGGGGGCACGCTCGAGGGCGTGCGGCTGCTGTCCCCTAAAACGGTGGCGCTGATGCTGAGCGATGCGCTACCCCCAGATGTGGGTTACGGCGAATATGTGGATGCGCTTGGCTTCATGGCACCCACCGCAGCTTTTGGTCAAGGATTCGGATTGGGGTTAACGGTGCGCACGGTGGCAGGGCGCAATCCGCTTCCCGGATCGCCCGGAGATGCCTCTTGGGCGGGTCGCTGGGGTACTTACTTTTGGATTGATCCCCTTGAAGGGTTGGCGTGTGTTCTGCTGATGCAAGCCTCGCCTGAACGAGCCCGCTATCGCGCCTTGGCGCGCACACTCGTATACCAAGCGCTGCTCGCCTAGGCGGCGAAGGCCTTCTTGAGGTGGAGGGATAGTCGGCGCCTGCATTCCGCCATGGATTCGGCGGTCCACGTGCGGAAACCGGATCCGGTCTTGAAACCCAGGTTGCCGGCCGCGACCAGCTTCTCGAGCAGGGGATTCGGCAGTGGGGCGCTGTCCAGATCCGGCGTGACGATGCGGGTGATGTCGAGGGTCAGATCGAGCCCAATGAGGTCGGCATTTTCCATCGGGCCGAGCACGGCCAAGCGGGGGCCGAAACTGGTCTTGACGATGTCATCGAGCGTGCGGGCGTCGCACACGCCGGCGGCGACGAGCGCCTGCGCTTCCCGCCAAAGGGCGAACTGCAGACGATTGCCCACGAAGCCGGGAATATCCTGCGTGAGGCATATCGGGGACTTGCCGATGCTCTTGAGCAATTGCATGGTCGACTCGACATATCGGGCATCGGTGTGCGCCGTCGGTACCACCTCTACCAGCGGGACCAAATGCGCCGGATTCCACCAATGCGTGCCGATCACGCGCGGCGCACAGTCCAGATTCTCGCTGATGCGGCTGATCGGAATAACGGAAGTATTTGAGGCGAGGACCGCATCCGCTGGCGCCGTTTCGCCGAGTTCGGCAAAGATGCGCCGCTTAAGTTCCAGCCGCTCCGGAGCGCACTCGAAGACCATCATCGCTGCAGCGACGGCCTCGGGCAGGCTGGGGTGCAATTGTAACTGCCATTGCTCAAGCGGAAGGGACCCGAGTTCATGCAGACTGTGCGCAATTAATTCCGCTGCCTCGGCCAAAGCGTCCGAGTTCGGATCGAAGAGCGATACCTCATGTCCTGCACTGAGGAAGGCTTGCGCGATTCCCCTGCCCATCAATCCCGCTCCCACAATGGCTATGCGTTCGCTTTTTGCCACAAAACCCTTCCTCGATGTAAATCAGGGCGGTGATCTTAAGCGCAGCGCTGATGCGTCACCACAACCCGTTTAACCGGGTGCCAGGACCTCACCCATCCGAATTGATGGGTCGAGAGCTCCGAGCCCCTAGCCAATTGTGTCGTGAGGCGCAACGAGGTTTGCGCGAAAGTCCAGCAATGTATGGGGAGCGTACACATGAACACTGATAATGAGCCTCGGATCAAAAAAATTGCCGCCATGGTTGGCTGCCTATGCTTGGGCAGTCCAGCACTGAGCTTTGCCTATAACATTGTTGCGGCGGCGAATGCCGCCAACAGTGCGGTATGCGCATCTGCCCAACCCTTTTACTGGGAGATCGGCAAATCCAGCGGTGCCCCGCTCGTCTCGGGACAAGCGGGAGGTACCACGTACACCCGCACGACCACGGTTGATCTGGCCTCATCGTCCAAGTGGATTTTCAGTGCCTACGTACTGCAACGTTATGCAGGTCCTCCGACCGGCACCACGGGACAGCAAATCGTTGACGCGCTGGACATGAAAAACGGCCAAACGAATATGTACGACCCTTGGTGCTTGTACACCACCACCGTTTGGGATTGCTCGCTGACGTGGACGAACGCTTGGATCACTCCAGCGTACGTCGGGCATTTCTTCTACAACAGCGGCCATGGCCAAGCGGCAGCGGCAAGTCCCTACCACTTGAACCTGGGCGGACTCACCGTCACCACATTGCTCGCAGAAGTTAATAGCTATCTCAACCTTGGAGCGAGCTTCAGTTACGCCGACCCTGCGGTATCAAGCGGCATGAAAGCAAATGGCGCCGATTATGCGGCCTTTCTGCAAAACATCATGAATGGCACCTACGTGATCTCTCGCTATCTGAACTACGGCCCGGTGGCGACTTCGCCATGCGACCCGGGCATCAGCGGGTGCTCTCCTTTCGGGACCGTCGACTTCCATTTCTCGTTGAATCACTGGATCGAGGACAACACCGGCGGTACGTTTCCGATGCATGGCACGACGCTGACGTCGGGCGACGGTGCCTTTTCGGGGCCGGGCGCGTACGGCTTCTATCCGTGGATAACGAGTGATAAGCAGTATTACGGCATCATTTCCACTGAGGGCGCAGTCGGCAACTACGAGTACACGATCCCGTGCGGCCGAGCGATTCGAGCTGCGTTTCTGGGTCCTTGATCGCTCTATGCAGATTCGGCGCGGTATAACGAAACAATTACTATTGGGAGTTGAAATGGCATCATCTCGTTGCACCGACGCCGCTTTGGCAGGCGCGGTACTGTTCGTCGGCGTCTCGCTGGCGGCAGCGCAGAGCACTCAACCCGCAGCCTCGACCGCGAATGCCCCTTCCAGTTCGGAATTGGCGGAAGTTATCGTTACGGCAACCCGCCGGTCCGAATCCATTCAGAACGTGCCGAGCCAAGTCACCGCATTGACGTCGGGAACTTTGGATGAAATCAACGCCCGCAACTTAAACGACTTTGCCGGCCTAGTGCCGGGCTTAAGCTTCTCCTCCACCGGCCCGAGCACCAACCTGCTAGTGATTCGTGGCATTACCACCGGCTCGCAGTTGAGCAGCGCCACGGGGCTTTATGTCGACGACATCCCGATCGGCGCCAGTACTTCAAACGGGGTCGGCTATCAAAGCTTGAACATCACTACTTTCGACCTAAATCGTGTAGAGGTGTTGAATGGTCCGCAAGGTACGCTTTACGGCGCAACCTCGCTCGGCGGCACGGTCAGGTACATTACCAACGCTCCGGCCCTGAATTTCTTTGACTTCGATGTGGGTGCGCAGGTCTCATCCACGCACAACGGCCACATCAATCATGCCTATACTGGGATGCTCAACCTGCCAATCACAGACATCGCGGCAGTTCGCGTCGACGGCTTTCAAGTGTACGACTCCGGTTACGCCAAAGATCCGGTTTATCATCGCGACAATCAGGGCTGGGCTCGATCGGAAGGAGGCCGGGTTGCTGCCTTGATGCAGCCAAGCGATCAGCTTGAGATCCAGCTGCGTGCCTCGACACAGCACATCCCGAGCGAAAGCGCCAACATAGGCTTCCGCGACCCGGCGACTCGGCAGCCGATCTATGGCGTGTACGATCAGGCCTTTCCGACGTTCCAGCCTTCTGATTACAGCTTGACGCTGTACTCGGCCACCATCAACTACGACACGCCCTGGGCCAAGATCAGTTCGATCACGGGATATCAGGTCAATAACGGCACGAGTTATACGGATTGGAGCGCGGTCTATGACGCCGCGCTCGGAGCCTTCGGCGGAGGCGCCGAACCTTGGAGCGTGTATGTCAACACGACGACCAAGAAATTCAGTGAGGAGCTTCGCGTTGCCTCCCATGAGACCACGCATCTGCGATGGATAGTGGGTGCGTTCTTGGGCAATGAAGGGACACACGAGGTGGTTGACGTTTTCGATAAAAAGAATGCCGGCGGGCTGTTTTTCGGAATATCGCCTTTCACGGGCTTCTTGCCCAGCACCTACCGCGAATACGCGGCCTATGCGGACGCGACGATTCTGTTCAACAAACAGTTCGAGCTGGGATTGGGCGTGCGCTACAGCCGGCAGAAGCAGGCCTATGATGAAACGCTGAGCGGCTTGCTCGCGACCGGCTCCTCCGCAGCGTTGACGCCGCCGGTGGCGAATTCGGACCAAAGCGTGACGACGTATTTGTTCAACCCGAAGTTTCACCTTACCGACGATGTGATGATTTACGCCCGCGCCGCCAACGGCTTCCGGCCTGGGGGCCCCAACTTCGTGTACGCCGGCTCCGGCAACCCGACCTTCGCCCCGGACACATTATGGAGTTACGAGCTCGGCGAAAAATCGACATTCTTGGAGAAGCGAGCGACCCTGAACTTTAACGTTTACGACATCCTCTGGAAGAATATCCAGATCACAGTGAACAACGGCGGCGTGAATCAGCAAGCGAATGCCGGTACCGCACGAGTCACGGGTGCTGAACTGTCATTTAACTATCGGGTCCTGTCCGCGCTGACGCTCGGCGGCTCCGGTGCCTATACCAATGCGCGCCTGACATCGGCTGCGCCTGTGATCGGCATCAATTCAGTCGGCGTGAGACTGCCCGTGTCCCCGCGCTTCAACTTTGCGCTGCTGGCGAGCTATGACGTCGATCTCTTCGCCGGCTACAGCGGGTCGGTCAACCTCACCGACCGATGGATCGGCGAGCGCAATGCCGGTTTTGGTACGAAGGCCAGCCCGCAGTATCAATTGGCCTCGTACAACATTACCGACCTCAACGTATTGCTTCGCGCGCCCCAACACCTGGAATACGGTGTGTTCGTTCGCAACATCTTCGATAAGGCAGGCGAGGTGTCAGCATCGGTGCTTGCCAACCAGTACAATCCGGCCGCGCCGGTTCCCGTCGTCATCGCTCAGCCGCGCACCGTCGGGCTGTCGATCAATTACAAATTCAAGTGACGGCAAACAACGCCTGGCTTACTTTCTTACTTGCTCTGCTCTGCCGTTACGCGCCAGACAACATTACCCACGTCGTCTGCAATCAGCAGCGCACCATCCTGATCCTGGGTGATTCCTACCGGGGCGCCGAACAGTTTTTTCTCGTCTTGCGAATAGAATCCGGAAACAAGTGTTTCCGGTTTGCCGATAGGTTGCCCTTGCTGAAAGGCGACAAACACAATTTCGTAGCCGCTTAAAGGTGAGCGGTCCCAACTGCCGTGCTCGCTGATAAACGCCCCACCGTGATACTTCTCCGGCAGCGCGTTCTTTGTGGAGAACCACAAGCCGAGCGGTGCCACGTGCGAGCCGATCGCGTAATCCGGCT
>DASWUU010000061.1:0-28179 GCA_036401515.1 Steroidobacteraceae bacterium | reverse complement strand
GCAGGTCGACCTCAATAGTCTCCAGGCCCGCGTCGATCTCGCGCGTGACAGTGGCCTTGCCCGCCGATACTTCGACCTTAGAGGCATAGGTTGCCTGCGGCCGATCCCAGATCGCCGCCAGCATTTGGCCCGTTTGATTGGCATCGTCGTCAATCGCTTGCTTGCCGAGAAAAATCAAATCCGGAGTTTCCTTTTTCGCCAGCGCGAGAAAAGTCTGGGCGGCAATCAGGGGCTCGACGGCGGCGTCCGTCTGCACGAGGATGGCCCGATCGGCGCCCATGGCCAAGGCGGTGCGTAATTGTTGCTGAGTGTCGGCCACGCCGATGCTCACCGCGACGACCTCGATGTTCGCGCCGCGCTCCTTGATGCGCAGGGCCTCTTCGAGGGCAATCTCGTCGAACGGGTTCACGCTCATTTTTACCCCCTCCAGCATGACGCCGCTCCCATCGGGCTTCACCCGCACACGCACGTTGTAATCCACAACGCGTTTGATACAGACCATGATTTTCTGCACGAAAACTCCTTAAGCGGTTGCCTGCCGCGCATTTCGAGCGTGCGCCTCGGCCTGTTGTTCTAAAAATTGGGTGCTGATTTTAGCGGCGCACTGGCGCAACTTTGGTAAAAAACGCTCAATCCCAGCCTTGAGCGGCAGTGCGGAAGCGGCGAACCGCACCGACAAGGCCGCCAAGCGGTCACCCATCGGCAGCGGCACGCTCACAGTGTATTCGTCTATGAGGCGCCGTGTGCGCATCAGAGTCGCGTAGCCGTGCGCTTTGATGTCCGAGAGTACGCGAAGCAGATCGCCGCGGTCTCGCGCCGGCTTGTCCTCCTCCTTGTTGGAGTGGGCCAGTATCTCAATCAACATGTCGCGTTGCGCTTGGGGACAATGTGCAAGGTACACGCGCCCGCTTGAACTGGCGAGCAGCGGAAATTGAATGCCGGCTGAATAGCGCTCAATCGCCAACGGTGAGCTATGGTCGGTGGCTTCGCGAAGCGTCATTTTCGTTCCGGATAATGTAGCAATACTGACGGGCCACGCGATTTCGCTGCACAAGCCCTGGAGCACGGGTTTGGCGATTTGATTGACCCATGCCTCGTCATCGAATCCTGCGCTTAAGCTCCGAACTAAAATCGTCAGCCTGTAGCGCTCATCGGCGCTGTCTCGATATACGAAACCGGCGATGCACAAAGTTTCCAAAATTCGATAGACCGTGGTGCGCGGCAGGCGAATTTCATGCGCTACTTCCGAAACAGTAGCGCCGTCCCGTAAATTTAAGATGGTGAGCGCATCAAGGCCGCGCATGAGCGCGCGGATTGGGCGGGTAGAATCCATGGGACCTCGCTGTGTGAATCAGATAGTGTAAGGAGCCACACTTCCCTTGTCCACCTTGCGGTCAGCCGATAGACTCATCCGGTGATCCGCTACTTTTTTTTGAGGCTGGCCGCCGCTGTTCCCACGCTGCTGATTATTATTACGGCTACTTTTTTTTTGATGCACGAGGCGCCGGGCGGTCCGTTCGATCAAGAACAAGCACTGGCTCCCGAGATCTTGAGCAACCTGCAGCGCTCGTATGGATTGGACCAGCCTATCGCGATCCAATACGGCCGCTATCTTAAGTTACTGATGCACGGGGATTTCGGACCCTCGTTCAAATATAAGGACTTCACGGTCACTGAATTGATCGCACAGGGTTTCCCCGTCACCTTTACGTTGGGCGTGATCGCCATGGCCCTCGCTTTAAGCATAGGCATTCCACTGGGAACGTTTGCCGCGCTCCATCACAACAGCCCTGCCGATTACGGCACGATGTCCTTCGCGGTCATGGGTATTGCCATACCGACTTTCGTGGTATTGCCCTTCCTCGGTCTGCTGTTCGGCGTCTATCTGCATTGGGTGCCTGTCGCCGGTTGGGAGTCGGGATCGATCAGGCATCTCGCACTGCCCGTCATTGCACTGGCGCTCCCGCCGTTGGCTTATATCGCTCGCTTAACGCGCGGCAGCATGCTGGAGATCATGCGCGCTCACTTCATTCGTACGGCGTTTGCCAAGGGTCTGCCAGCCCATACCGTTATTTTTCGCCACGCATTGCGTCCCGCTCTCACGCCCGTCGCAAGCTACCTGGTGCCCGCCGTGGCCTCAATCATGACAGGCTCATTGGTAGTGGAATCGATCGCAGGACTGCCGGGAATCGGGCGATACCTGGTGCAAGGCGCGCTGAATCGCGACTACACCTTGGTGCTCGGTATGGTGATCATTTATTCGGCGTTGCTGATCGGCTTAGGATTGCTGGTAGATCTACTGTATGCGTGGCTGGATCCGCGAGTGCGCCATTGAAAGCGCGCGGCTTTGTCGGCGATGCAGCGCGGCGCCTAAGTTCAAATCCCGCGGCTGTGGTTGCGCTTTACCTGATGTCGGCGATCATCGCGTTGGCGCTCCTCGCCCCTTGGATCAACCCGAATAGTGCCGAGACGCTGGACTGGGCGCATGCCGCCGCACGGCCCGGAATGCAAAGCGCACATTGGTTCGGCACCGATCGATTGGGCCGCGATCTATTTGTGAGAACCCTCGCAGGCGCACGCATGAGTATCGCAATCGGTCTGATGGCGAGTCTCATCAGTCTGTTCGTGGGCGTGAGTTACGGAGCCATTGCAGGGTATTTCGGCGGCCGCGCCGATCAGGTCATGATGCGCATTGTCGAAATCTTGAGCGGACTGCCGCTCGTTTTCTTTGTTATATTTTTGACGGTCATTTTCGGGCGCAGCGAATACTTGCTGTTCTTATCGATCGGCGCGGTGGGTTGGCTCACCATGGCGCGGATCGTGCGCGGACAGACCTTGAGCATTCGTCAGCAGGAATTCATCGAAGCTGCTGTCGCCTCGGGTGCGAGCAGTTCTCGGATCATTGCCAGGCATGTCATACCCAATGTCGTGGGACCGGTCGTGGTGTATGCGACGCTGATGGTTCCGCAGATCATTCTATTCGAGAGCTTCTTGAGTTTTCTGGGGCTGGGTATTCAAGAGCCCGGCGCAAGTTTGGGCACGCTGGTCGCCGAAGGCGTGGGGGAGATGGAAACCGCTCCGTGGATCTTGGTGGTCCCGGGCGGTTTTCTCGCGGTGCTCCTGCTTTGCTTGAATATATTCGGCGATGGCTTGCGCGACGCACTTGATGTGAAAGAGACGTGATCCCAACCTTGCAGATCGAAGCCTTGAGCGTCGGCTTTTCACAGCGCGACGCCATGATCCAAGCAGTGGATCAAGTCTCTTTACGTGTTGCTCCTGGTGAATGCGTCGGCATTGTCGGGGAGTCCGGCTCCGGCAAGACCCAGATGTTCATGGCTGCGATGGGATTGCTCCCGAGCAACGCCTCGGCAACGGGTAGCGTTCGCTTCGAGGGCAAGGAAATATTAGCGGTGAATTCAGCCTTGAAGCGGGTTCGCGGCTCCAAGCTCACCATGATTTTTCAAGACCCAATGACCTCGCTGACGCCGCATCTGCAAATAGGCACGCAACTGGCCGAGGTGCTGGTTCATCACAATGGCGCCTCGTGGGGCGAGGCGCGCATCATGGCAGGCCGCATGCTGGATCGGGTGCAGATACCGGAGTCGAAACGCCGGCTGCACGAATATCCGTATGAGCTTTCGGGGGGCATGCGCCAGAGGGTCATGATTGCGATGAGCCTGTTATGCCGTCCTTCTTTATTGATTGCGGACGAGCCGACAACGGCACTCGACGTGACTGTTCAGGCTCAAATTATCGAATTGCTGCGTGCGGTGCGCGAGGAATTCGGCATGGCCCTGGTGCTCGTGAGTCACGATCTGTCCGTGGTCGCCGGCCTCGCGCAGCGGATCAACGTGATGTACGCAGGCCGCATCGTGGAAAGCGCCCCGGCAGAGGAGTTATTCCGCCATCCGCGCCATCCCTACACAGCCGCCTTACTGAAATGCATTCCCAGCGTGTCCGGCCAGCGTCGTGCGCGCTTGCAGACCCTCGACGGGCAACCCCCTCGAACTGGTGAGAAGCTCGAGGCCTGCGCGTTCGCGCCGCGCTGCCCGCGCTCGGCAGAGCGCTGCCGCATAGAACGTCCGCAACTTAAAGCAAAGGCGGCGAGCGATGTCGCCTGCCACTTTCCCGAAAGGTCATGAGCACGCCAATGCCACTGCTGCGGGTGCAGGATTTGGCCGTGGTTTTCGGTCGCCGCACAGCGCTGCGCGATATCAACTTCGAACTGTTTGCGGGCGAAACACTGGGCCTCGTGGGCGAGTCGGGCTCCGGAAAATCCACCCTCGCGCGCGCCGTGTTGCGTCTGGTACGTCCCGCTCGGGGCAGGGTGGAATTTCTCGAGCAGAATCTGCTCGCATGCTCGCCGCTGCAGATGCATAACATTCGTCGCGACCTCCAAATCGTCTTCCAGGATCCGCTGGCGAGTTTGAATCCGCGCATGACGGTAGGCGATGCCATTGAAGAGCCGCTGAAAATATTTGAGCCTGCCCTCGATGCCGGCGCGCGTACGCATCGCGTCGGCGCAATGCTCGAGCGAGTAGGGCTGGCCGCAGGCATGGCGGATCGCTATCCCCATGAGTTCAGCGGCGGTCAATGCCAACGCATCGGCATCGCGCGCGCCATGATCTTGAATCCGAAGCTGCTGATATGCGACGAGCCGGTTAGCGCGTTGGATGTTTCAATCCAAGGACAAATCGTCAATTTGTTGCTCGATTTACAGCGTGATGCCGGCATGGCCATGCTTTTCATCAGCCACAATCTCGCCGTGGTCAAACACCTAAGCCATCGCGTGCTGGTGATCTACCGCGGCCGAATAGTTGAAGCGGCGTCGAGCGACCGTCTATTCGACTGCCCAGCGCATCCTTATACTCGGGCACTCTTGGCAGCCGTTCCCGCATTGCCCGGAGCCGATCGCGCCCGAGGCACCGCACCAGAGCTCCTGGAAACGGGGCCGCCGCCCAACATCGGCTGCGGATTTCGCCATCGGTGTCCGTTCGCGGTGGCCGTGTGTGCGAGCGATGTCCCGCCTTTAATTCAAATCGAACCGGGTCATTGGGCCGCTTGCCATCTCGCGCATGAATTGATGGCAAAAACGGCGATTCTAGAGCTGTAATTATATACAGCTAGGCCAGCTTCCGCTATGATCTCAAGACTGCCGGTTTGAGCGCGCACGCGCGTTGGAACGGCGCAACCGTTATTCTTCGCTCATGACATCACGAAAACCTTTTCGCGCGAGCGACGGGCTCGCCAATGTGCGTTACGAGATTCGCGGCAAGTTGGCGCGCCGCGCTTTGGCGCTGGAGCGGTTGGGTTACGACATCGTGTCGCTCAACATTGGCAATCCCTATGCCTTCGGCTTTCGGACGCCCGAGACCATGCGCCTGGCGATGATCGAGAACCTGCGTAACAGCGAAGGCTATGTGCATCAGAAGGGTATATTTCCGGCGCGCGAAGCCGTGGTCATGCAACAGCAGGAGCGGGGCGTACGGGGTGTAACGGCCGAAGAGGTATTCATCGGCAATGGCGTCAGCGAACTGATCGATCTTGCTCTTCGTGCGTTGTTGAATCCGGGGGATGAAGTCCTGGTTCCGAGTCCTGACTATCCGCTATGGAGCGCCGCCGTGAATCTGAACACCGGGCGTGCAGTTCACTATCCCTGTCACGCTGAACAATGCTTCATACCAGACCCCGAGGAACTCGAGGCACTCATTACGAGACGTACCCGGGCGATCGTCATCGTGAATCCGAATAATCCGACGGGCGCGGTCTATCCGAATGAAACCCTCACCGCTATTGCCAAGCTGGCTGAAAAGCATCGTCTCGTGGTGTTAAGCGATGAGATCTACGATCACATCCTTTACGATGAGGCGCAATTCGTGCCCATGGCGACCTTGGTGCACGACACCCTGTGCTGCACCATGAGTGGTTTGTCGAAGGTCTATCGCGCCTGCGGCTATCGGGTGGGCTGGGCATCATTTTCCGGCGATATAGAGGGCGCAGGCGAATACTTAAGCGGTCTGGAACTGCTTTCATCATTGCGACTTTGCAGCAATGTTCCGGGTCAGTGGGCGGTACAGACCGCTCTCGGCGGATATCAAAGCATTCAAGAGTTGACCCGTCCGGGCGGCAGACTCTATGAGTCGCGTCAGGCCATTATCGACGGGGTCGAGCGCAGCAAGTTTCTCAAATTGTCGCGCCCCATGGGTGCCCTGTATGCGTTTGTGGAAGTGCGGCGCGATGCACTTCCCGACTTCGATGATCAGGCGTTCGCTCTCGAGTTACTTGAGAAAAAACATGTGCTGGTCGCGCCGGGGGTGAGCTTCAACGTTGCCTATCGTAATGCTTTTCGCATAACGAATCTGCCGGAACCCGAGATCCTGGCAACAGTCTTTACGCGCATCGAGGAGTTGCTCCAGACCCACGCTGAACAAGGGCCTGATCTCAAACTCGTAAGCTCCTTAGCTTAAGGTCCGGCAACACTGAGCGGACCCAAGGTTTCTCCAGGCCTGCTGGCCGCCGCGGCGGCCGGACGAACCGTGCTTGCGCCAAACGCCGAATTGGCCGCCGCGCTTTTTGATGCGATCGAGCGCGCACATCAAGCGGCCGGCGAGGAGATTTGGCCTACGCCGCGCGTTCGCGACTTTGCGGGCTGGCTGCGCGAGCAATACGTGCAGCGGCAGCTTTCGGACTCCGATTCGCCGCGTCTCTTGAGCGATGTGGAAGAGCGGGAACTGTGGCGCGCCGTCGTCGACGCTGGAGAACTTGGGTCTGACCTGCTCGATCCTGCCGGTGCCGCTCGCGCGGCACGTCGCGCCTGCCGCACGCTGCGTGAATACGATATTCCCTTGCAGGCCCTCATCGATGACAAGTCAGAAGAGGTGCAAGCGCTCCTGGCTTGGAACCGGGGCTTCGAGCAAAGATGCCGCGACCTGCGATGTATCAGCGCCGATGCTTTGATTACCGGTATGGCGGTGTCGAGCGATGCCCTTACCTGGATTGAAAGTCCGCAATGGCGGCCCGTCGCACGCCGCTGGCTGCGGCGGCACGGCGAGATGCTGCTGCCGCAAGCCGCAGAGGCGAAGGCTCCGGCGACGACGCGCGCGCCATCGGCAGGTGCGGAACTTTCGGCCATGGCGAACTGGGCGGGGACGGCACTCCGCGACGAGAAGTTTCGCGCCTGGATCTGCGTTCCGGATTTAAATAGACGCCGAGCCGACGTTGCCGACGCGCTCGATGCGATATTGGCGCCGCAACGATTCGGTTTACGCAGCGAGTCTGCCGGCGCGCCTTATGCCATCGCAGGCGGCACACCGCTCGGCGGCTATGCTTCGGTGCGCATCGCGCTGAACACCCTGGCGGCCGGAGTCGGCCTGCTTTCATTCACGCAATTCAGCGCATTGCTCAGGGCACCCGAATTCCAGGCAATGGAAAGCGACGCGAGCGCAGCCGCACTGGCGGACGTGGTGTTGCGCAGGCGGGCTTGCAGCAGCGCGGATCTGGCGTCATGGCTCGATTGGGCGGATCGAGCGGTGCGAAGCGATACCATCGCGGCGGCGGGCGCCGGTCAACTTCTGCGCGCCTCGCACCGCTTGCTGGCAGGCTCAAGCGCTCGCCGCATGAGCGAATGGGTTTCCGTTTGGATTGCCGCGCTCGAGGCAGGACCGTGGGCATTGCGCAGCCGCTGGTCAAGCACGGAGTACCAGGCTGCTGAACGATTTCGAGAACTGCTCGCAAGCTTGAGTCTGGCCGAGGCGGTCCTCGGGTCCCAATCCAGTGAATCGGCGCAGCGCATTTTGCGCCGAGCGGTGAACGACACGCCGTTCCAAGTTCAAACCGGAGTCCCGGCGGTTTGGGTAAGCGGTCAGCTGCTAGACCCTTGGCTCAATTACGATGGACTTTGGGTTTGCGGATGCAACGACGAACAATGGCCCCCGCCAATCGCCCCTATACCGTTAATTCCAGTTCGGCTGCAACGCCGCTACGGAGTGGTTTCAGCAGGCGCAGAAACGCAGTTGGCACTGGCAACGGACTTGCAGAATCGATGGCAGAGGCGTGCGTATCAATGCGTTTTCAGTTATGCAGATCCGGGCGACGGCAGCCGCAGTACCCCGAGCCCGCTGCTGCCGAAGGCCGCCTACCTCGAGTTGGCGCCTCATGAGCCGAGGCCGCACTGGCATGCGCTGTTTGGCAGCGCTCCGCCGCTGGAATCTCTGTGGGATGAGATGGCGCCGCCGCTGTCGGAGCATGAGCGTACCCGCGGTGTTGCAACGCTCAAGGCACAATCGCGCTGTGCTTTCCGCGGTTTTGCGGAAACTCGCTTGGATACTGAAGCCCTTGAACAACCGATGCCCGGCTTTAACGAGCGTGAGCGCGGGGAACTTGTTCATCATGCGCTCGAACACATATGGTCGCGGCTGCGCGACTCTAGCGTCTTGCAGGCACTCGATCCCGACGCGCAGCATCGGTTGCTGGATGAAGCCGCGCGCCATGCACTCGCCATCGTCTGCAAGGTGCGTGATCCGGGCCCGCGTTGGCGTTCGAGAGAACTCGTCCGGCTGCCAAACTTGCTTGGCAAATGGCTGGACGTGGAGCGTGAGCGGGCGCCATTTTTCGTGGAAGCCTTGGAAGGCAGCGTGCAATTGGCGCGTTTTGGCGGGCGCGATTTTAGGGTGCGCATCGACCGAGTGGATCTGCTTGCGGATGGCGCGCGAGTTTTGATTGATTACAAGACCGGTGCCGCGGCCGTCGATTGGCGCGGTGAGCGGCCGGATAATCCGCAGCTTCCGATTTATGCCCTGCTGCGCCCGGATGCGCTGGTTGCCGTCGCCTATGCCAAGGTGAATGCCGCAGAGCCTGGCTTCGTGTCCGAGTCGGAGCGCAGGGAAATCTTCAACCCCCGCTCGCGCGATTCCAAACTGGAGGGCATGCCGAACTTCGCCGCGCTGGTGGATGTATGGTCGCGGCGAGTGCAGCGAATTGCCGAGGAATTCGTTTCGGGACGGGCCGAGGTCGCACCCACGCTCGATGCCTGCAAGACCTGTCACCTTCAAGGGCTATGCCGCGTGCCTGCCTCGCTCGAAGAGCTTGATGATTCCCATGAGTGAAATACGGCGTGCAGCAGTGGACGGCGATGCGCGTGCGCACGCCATAGAGTCGCAGCGTTCGGTGCTGGTGCAGGCACCGGCCGGCTCCGGCAAGACCACGTTGCTCGTGCAACGTTACTTGCGTTTGCTCGCTTTGGTTGACGGGCCCGAGCGCATTTTGGCCCTGACTTTCACGCGCCGGGCAGCTCAGGAGATGCGGCAGCGGGTGCTGAGCGCGCTCAGCGCGGCGTCGCTCGCGGCGTGTCCCGAGGAAATGAACCAGCGGACTTGGAACCTCGCGGTGGCCGCCAAGCGGCGGATGGATTCGCTGAAGTGCGATATGCATCTGCAACCCTCAAGGCTGCGCATCGAAACGATCGATGCATTCAATTCCTGGCTTGCCAATCAGCTGTCCGTGAGCGCCGGCGCGGGTTCCGCGCTTCGCATCCTCGCTGACGCGAAGCCGGTTTACGAAGAGGCCGCGCGGCGCGCCTTGGCTCATGAGGGGAACGATCAATTCGGGTTGGCGGTCGATCGCGTGCTGGAGCTCGATGATCAACGTTGGCGAAAATTGGTCAAGCTCATCGCGGACATGCTGCCCAGCCGCGACCGATGGCTGCCGCTGTTCGCCGGGCGCTTGCAGGCCGCAAGTGCGCTCGATCAGGAACAGCTGCACAGTGTGCGTCGGCATTTCGATGAAGATCTACGCTTGCTTGTCACGCGTGTACTCCTTCGAGCGCAAGAGGTGCTGGGGCAGGAACGCACGGCGGCAGTGTCACCCCTGATGCACCGCGCGGCGCGGCGATTGAGCGAGCCGTCGCGCATGGCCGCATGGCTTGACCAGGAAGGCGGTTTGCGTCCTGATCCGGTGGATGCCGAGCGCTGGCGCTCCATGGCGACCCTGCTGCTCACCGCCGACGGGACACTGCGAAAGCGGATGACCATCACCGAGGGGTTCCCGCAGGGCTGTCCTGACAAGGCGGTGATGATGCGGCTCATGGAGGATCTCGATCGCCAGCCGCGCGCTCTTGACATGCTGCTGGAATTGCGCACGCTGCCCGATCCTGCCTATGGCGATGAGGCTTGGGCCCGTGTGCGAGAGATCGCACAGGTGCTGGTGTTGGCCGCGGCTGAATTGGACGGTGTGTTTCGCGAGCACGGAGCGGTGGATTTTGCGGCGGTGTCTTTGGCTGCCCTGCGCGCACTCGGCACAGCAGAAGCGCCGACGGATTTGAGCCTGCGGCTGGATTACCGCTTACAGCACATTTTGGTGGATGAATTCCAGGATACCTCGAGCGCGCAGCTCGAGTTGCTGCGGCTGCTGAGCGCTGGATGGCAGAAAGAGGATGGCCGAAGCATCTTTTGCGTTGGCGATCCCATGCAGTCCATCTACGGATTCCGTCAGGCCGAAGTGCGCGCATTCCTTGACCTGGCGGAGGAGGGAATTGGCCAGGTGCAGTTCGATGTCCAGCGGCTGCGCAGTAATTTCCGCTCCGCGCCCGCTTTGGTGGGCTGGATCAATCGCTGCTTTGCCGATCTCATGCCGCGATTCGACGATCGCAACCGCGGCGCCATTGCCTTCCGTGCCAGCGAGGCAGCCGTTGAAGTCTCGGAGGGTTTCGAGAACGCGGTCGAGTGCTTGGGGTTTTCCAGCAGGGTCGCGGAATCGAAGGCAATCGCCGACATGATTGCGCGCGAGAGGGCCCTGCATCCTGAATGGCGCATTGCCGTGCTGGTGCGCGCCAAGATTCACGCTCGGGAGATTGCCGCAGCGTTGCGGGCGCAAGATATTCCTTTCCGTGCCGTGGACATCGAACCGTTGCAGGATCGAGGCATCGTACGCGATATCATCATGCTGACATGCGCCTTGCTGCATCTCGCAGACCGCATCGCTTGGCTCGCGCTGCTGCGCGCGCCGTGGGCAGGCGTCGGCTTGGCCGATCTCTTATTCATTGGCCGTGCGCGGCCGGTGGTGTGGGACTCCTTGCGCGACGAGGCCACCATGCTCTCGCTCAGCGCGGATGGGCGCGCGCGCTGCGAACGCCTGCGTAGCGTTTTGAATGCCGCATTTCGCGTGCGTAACGAAAGCTCGTTGGCAAGATGGGTTGAGCGAAGCTGGTTGGGGCTAGGGGGCCCGGGCTGTGCCTCGTCGGCACAGGAATTCGAGCTTGCCGGAGCCGCATTTGCGCGCCTGAGGAGCCTGGAGG
The DNA here is from genome assembly GCA_036401515.1 of Steroidobacteraceae bacterium. Classification (GTDB taxonomy): domain Bacteria; phylum Pseudomonadota; class Gammaproteobacteria; order Steroidobacterales; family Steroidobacteraceae; genus Bog-1198. The sequence continues at coordinate 16,889 of DASWUU010000061.1, read as the reverse complement.
AAAGCGGCATGCCCGATGCGTCGGATTTGCCGAAAAGCTTTGCCGACTTATTCGCCGATGACAGCGGTACAAGCGGCGTTGAAATCATGACCATCCACAAGGCGAAAGGATTGGAGTTCGACATGGTCGTGCTGCCCGGGCTCGATCGCCCGGTTCCCCCCAATCGCGATCAATTGTTGTTGTCTCATCAGTTCGCGCGCTCGGATCGCGACGGCATGGTGATGGCGGCGCGGCCGCCCGTCGGCATGCAACGCGATATCCTGTTCGACTTTTTACGCCGCCAGCGGCGCGATGCCGCCATTCTCGAATCGCAGCGGCTGCTCTACGTTGCCTGCACGAGAGCAAAATGGCAGCTGCGGCTGACCACCCTGATGTGCGACCCCGAGGACGGCGAGGCGGCTGACCCCGCGCCCAGTAAGGAATGGCGTCCCCGCGCCGGCAGCTTACTTAGCGTCCTGTGGCCGGTGTCGCGTGCCGACTTCGTGCTGCAGACCGTCGACCCGGCGCCGGTGAAATCCATGCAGACAGACGGTGCGCCACGCGGCGGACCCTTGAAGCGCGTGTCCCAGCAGAGTTTCGCTCATCCATCCGCGACAGCGGTGTTGGCCGAGGCGGCCCCCGAACTTAAATCGCGCGACGAGACACCGGTGTTCGATTGGGCGGGTGAAACCGCACGTCGCGTCGGCAATCTGGTGCATGCCGAACTTCATGCCATGGACTTGAAGCTTACCGACGAGTCGGCGATTCGGGCGCGGGAGGCCCATTTCAGGCGGTGGTTAGCCTTGCACGGGGTACCGCAAGATCGATTGACGTCGGCAACCGCACGGGTCATCGACGCCTTGCTGGGTGTGCACCGAGATCCGCGCGGACGATGGATACTCGGTTCGGGATATCGGGACGACCTGCGCGAGCACGCTCTTTCGGGTCGCGCCGACGGCGAACTCGCGCGGGTGGTGTTCGATCGCAGCTTTGTCGAGGCCGGTGTTCGTTGGGTGATCGATTACAAGACCAGCCAGCACCTCGGGGGAGGCCTGGAGCAGTTCCTGGACCGTGAGGTGGAACGCTATGGTCCGCAGCTTGAGCGCTACGCGCGCTTGGCACGCTTTTTAGGGCCCGAACCCGTGCGCGTGGGCCTGTATTTCCCGTTAATGCGAGCCTGGCGGGAATGGGCCCCTGGATTTGACTAATCCAGTCACTGGATATATAACCAGTGCCCCGATAACAATAGGAGAGGGCAATGATCGGCTACGTCACCCTAGGGACCAATGATCTGAAACGCGCAGCATCCTTCTACGATCAGCTGCTGCAGGAAATCGGCGCCAAACGCATGATGGAGAACGATGAGTTTGTCGCCTGGTCGGTGAAACCCGACCTACCAGGGCTGGGGGTCACCAAGCCTTTCGACAAGAAGCCGGCCACCGTCGGCAACGGCGTGATGGTGGCGCTGGCGGTGGATAGCGAGGCAAAAGTGCAAGCCCTACATCGAAAGGCGCTGCAGCTAGGCGCGAAAGACGAAGGCGCGCCCGGGAAACGATCGGAAAACTTCTACGCGGGATATTTTCGAGACTTGGACGGCAATAAATTGAATGTTTTCGTTGCGGGCTAGGATGCTGTCCTAGCGAACCTCGACAGCCTTTAATAGGTGAATTCGAGTTCCACGGGAAATCGGCCGGAGGCATCGCGGGGACGCAATTGCGCCAGTGTGCCTAACTGCTTGCGCAGGGCCGGGGAGGCCTCAGGGCGTTCTTTCAGCGTGCCGGAGAACATGCCGGTGCGTGTTGCCGGAGACAATCGTATTTGCGCCTGGACCTCCACCGGTCCGCCCGTGTCGTTGAGTTGGGCCGTGATCGTGCCGTCGGCGGCGACGGCGCCGCCGGCCAACTGCAGGACGAAGCCGCCGAGATCCGCGCCTTCCCCGATGTCTGCTGCCGAGAGATTGATCGCTTCGATCTTCCCAGCCGCGGAGTCTAGTTTCCGGAAGTCGCTTCTAACTTCCGCAAAGCGAAGATTGGCAGTCCCTCGCCAGCCGGCCGCCAGCCCCATGTCGCGAAGATTTTCGATGGGGCCGCCCCCCGTGACGTCATGGAATGCAACGCCTTCCCGGTCCAGATCAACGGTACCGTCGATGAGGAAGCCCACCTTTACCCAATGAATGTCCGCAACGATTGCTAAGCGCAATAGCGAAAGCGGATGAAGGTGCCATTCGATCGCTCCGGCATCGCGCGAATTGACGCTGAGCTTTCCGGCAGCGCCGTGCACGAGGCTGCCTGAGAAATCTTCGGCGTGCACTTCCGGGGGCAGAAAGTAACTGATCGCCGAAGCCGGGAGTACAAAAACGACTCCCGCCGCGAGCAGCACGGCCGCTAAAAGCAGCAGCGGGCACCACCTGCCTTTACGCGGCCGAGTGGGAGGCGGCGCAGCCTTGCGCGGCTTAGGCGTACGCAGCCCGTCCTGTTGCGGCTTAATGTCGGGGCGCGGTGAACGAGATGCTGGCATTGACCATTCCCGACGCCGGCGTGCGATCCACCGTGATCGATTCGATTGCTAGACCGTAGCGGCGGTCCAGTGTGTCGAGCCACGTGACCAGGGTATCGAAGGGCGCGCTTTCGACTTGCACACGCACACCGCCGGTGGAGCTTGGCTGCGTGCCGCGCAGTGCGCTGGCAAGTCCGGCCTCGCGGCCCACGCGATCGACCAGCACAACCGGCGCTTCGCCGGTGTCGGCCGGGAGTTGATTGCCCAAGGCTCTCACCTCCGGTGCATTCGCGCGCATCCACGCCAGATCCTCGCGCCTTGTTTCTATGCCTCTGACCGAGCTGGAAACGGCCGACTCGAGCGGCAGAAGAATTGCACCGACCAGAATCAGCCCCAAGATCACCGCGCCGATACTGACCACGCGCTGCTCGCGCGGCTGGAGGCTGGCGTACCAAGCTCGAAGCTTGTTCATCGCTTTGCCTTTGCGGAGTCACCGCGAATGTGCAAATGCGCCTCAACGCCAGCGCCAACAGGGTTGGAAGACTGAATCTCGGCGCTCAGACCTTCCTTGCCTACGAATTGGGTGAGTTGCGAGAGCGCTCCAAGGCTGGGCGCATTGACCGTCATGTCGAGCGAATTGTCCCGGTAACTCAAGGCGCTGATGGTCGTCTTTGGACTTACCGCGAGGGCACCGCTCAAAGTCTGCAGCGCGCGAAGAAAATATTGCGGCCCGCCACCGGACTTGCGGATTCGATCGAGGCGAGACTGCATTTGACGGCGGGGATTGGTGATCGCATCGCCTGGCATGGCGGACGAGAATTCTTTCGAGATCTCGCCATCGAGGGCGGAGGATTCGTGCTTGGCATGGCGAAGCTGCAAAGCTTGAGCGGTAAAGTGAATCAGGAGCAATGCTACGGCGAGTGCAGCGGGCAGGCGCCACTGGCGCCAGCGTGCACCATAATCCGTGGTCCGCGAAAAATCACCCTGCAGCAGATTCACCGCATCGGAGGACTGGATCCCCCGCGCCAGCCACGGCAGGGGCCCGTCCGGCAACAGCTGAACTTTCAGCGACGCGAATTCCTCCAGCAATTCTTCGAATTGTGATTGCACGCGTATCCAGTCTTCGCGCGTGGCATAGAGGATGGCATTTTCCTTAGACTTCGGCTCCGCATCTGCATCCAGCGGATCGGCGATGACGCCGGCAACGACCAAGGCCTCTTTGACAGGGGAAAGTTCAACCGCGAAGGGCAGGGCGCCCGGCCGGCGCACGGCCAGCCGCTCCTTCTCGAGCCATAGAACGGTTTGGCTCGGATTCTCCGGCATGAGAGAAATATCGGGATAGATCGCATGAGGTTCCAAGCCCGCGGCGCTTAAGTCGGCCAGCCATGCCTGCAGTACGGACCGCGATACCACCGCTACAGGCGTGCCGCCGGTGCCGCGGCGCCGTCCAACGGCAAACGTTAGCTGATCGACGTCTTCGGTCAGCTGCTCCTCGAGCGCGAAAGGCACCGCGCGGACGAGTTTCGCGCCGCTGCCGGGAGGCAGGTGTGGCTCGGCCAGTAAAATCTGCGCTGACGGAGCGAGCACCACCACTCGGCCGGTGCGCCAGACGGCTGCCGCGAGACTCAGCGATCCGCGTTGCCGCGTCGGCGTCGGCGCACCGCTCTCATCGAGCGTCAGCCATTCGGTCTCTTCCTCACCGGCCGGCGGAAGGCGTAACAGCAATGATTGCGGCATGTATCTTAAGTCGTCCCAAATGAGCGCAGCAATGGACTGATTTTCCCTTGGCCGCGGTACAAAAGACTGTACAAGGTGAACTCGGTAGTGCCAAGGGTGACATGTGTGGTGAGCTGAAAGTAGTTGCTCTTGGTGTCGATCAGACTGCCCATGCCAGCCAAGGCCTTGGGACCGGCAAAGCTCGTGGCGACGTTCCTAAAGGTGGTCAGATCGGGGAAACAGCCCGTCTTACGGGCAGTCGTCAGCACCGCGGGGTTATTCGACCATTCGCCGCTCAAGCCCTCCACCAGACTCTCGAGCACCAGAGCGGGCGCCGTGCACACATTGATCGAAAGATTGGCGCTCGGCAATGCGGTCACGTAGGGCGCGATCTTGCGATAGCGGTCCGCACCGAAACCCGGCAGATTCATCAATTCGCTGGCCGACATCATGGGCCAGTTGCCGGTATGGTAAGGCGGCGTTTGCGATGTATAGACCGCATCTTCCGCGCCGTCGGGGTTGCCCACGACGTCGTCTTGGTCGATCCAATCGCGCACCAAGCCCGCCCATCGTTCTTCCACACCCACAGAAGCCAGCAGGCGTTGGAATTGCGCCAGCGGCAAAGGATCTTCCGTGACGCCATCGGCTCCCAATCGGGCGAGGCTGTTCAAATTGAAACGGCCTTGCATATCCTCCAGCGCGCCTTGCAGCGCCCCAATGGGCTCGCCTTCCGGGTTGCTATCCGGGGTAATGGGCATGGGCTGGGTCGGTTGCGCCCAAGGGCCGGCTAAGCTGGTGATCCCCCCGTTGGTTTGCGCATCCTGGACGAGCACATCCGCCGCCAGCGCTTCGGCGCCAAGACCGAAATGCAGCGCTTGCTCAGCCGCCATCACGCCCGTGGTTCGTCGCAATTCAAGAAATCCGTCGAAACTCAATTTCGTGGCCAAAATCGTGGCGAGGGCGACGAGAACCAGCGCTATGATCAGCGCCACGCCGCGTTGCTTGCCATGTGCCGCGAATCCGCAGCGTCTCATCCGGCCACCTCAATAACGCGCCGAATTGCACCCCAATCCTTGAACTGCACGATAATTTCCACTGCAACGGGGCGCGCCTGGGAATCCGCGTTCGAACCGTTTTGGATGGTCGATACTTCGGGCCATTGATTTTGCCAGGCTTGATTCATATCGAGATAACGCAGCTGCACGCCTTTCACGCCGGTGAGCAAATCTTGCACCACCGGTGTATTCCCTTGCACGGTGTCGAGATTGACTTGATAACTTCGCTTGAGCACATCGCCCACCAAGGCGTATGAAACCCGCTGCAAGGTGCCGCGCTGCTGACCGGCCGTATTGGACCAACCGGCGCGTGTCAGTTCAATCATCGGCAGCGCCTTGGAGTCCGTGCTCGATCCAAAGCCTGAACCGGAGTTAGCGCTTGAGCCTGAGTTAAAACCTGGACCCGAGTTAAAACCCGGACCCGAGTTAAAGCTTTGGCCGGGACCGGGGCTCGAACTGGAGGAACCCGTGCCGGTGGTCGAGCCTAAGCTTGCAGGGCTGACCGTAACGCTGCCGGCGCCAGGCGTGCCTATCACCGCGGCACGCCGGCTCGGACCCAGGATCTCGCGTACCGGGCGCGGCACGATTTGTGCGAAGTCCGCGGCAATTATGCGCATGCCGAATTCGATTTCTCGCGAGCGTTTCAAGGACTCTTCGGTGCGCCCCGCCGAGATGCTCGCCGAACGGTACGTGGAATACCCCAGCGCTGCCATGATCGCGAGAATCAGCATTGCCACCAGGATCTCGACCAAGGTGAATCCGGCATGGGCGCGTTTGACGTTCGGCTCTTTCATGTCGTAGGCGAAGGCGTCGGCGGAGTATTGGTGGGCGGCGTCGTGGCCGGCGGCTTTACCGGCGTCGGGTTGATGGGATTGCCGGTACCTGGGCTGGTACCGGGGTTGGTGGCGCCGGGAGCCGGCGCGCCCGCTACCGTTCCTGAAGTCCAATCCACCACCACAGAGCCCGGCGTTGCGAGCGAACTACCCACAAATCCCACCGCCTGAGCGACAGGATTCCCCTTGGTTTTCGCATCGCCGAGGTAGACGCGCACCACGACGCGTTTCATGCTGGCGATGCTGGTGTCGAAGTAGCGCGTGTCGTAGTGCCACTTGCGGTTTCCAAAATCCAGTTCCCCGGTATCGGTATTTTGCCCGAATTTGACCACGTTGAGCCGCACCTCAGAGAGCCGATTGAGGGCAATCCATTGACCGAGGGTCTTGTCGCGCAAAAACCCACTGGTGCGTGCCGTTCCGTTGACGGCGACCATGAGCGCCGTGAGTCCGAGCGCCACGATCACCAGCGCGACCAGCACCTCAACCAAAGTGAAACCGCCGCGGCGCCTGGCATTCAAGTGCGCTTCTCCACTTTGTTGGAATTCTCGCGCGAGATTTTGCCAAGCGCATCGCCGTCCACGGATGCTTTGGCCTGGGTCGCGTCCCGCTGCAATGTCAGACGGAATGGCGTTCCTTCGCCGCTGGCGGCGATGGCGAGTTGCGGCGGCGGCGGAGCGCCGCTCGACAGGTTCCTGTCGATGGGCTTTATGACTACAGTCTGTGAGTCGAGCTGAAGCTGGAAGGTAATTCCCTTCGGCAATTCGCGATGCCTGAATTCGCGCTCTTGGTCGAGCATCATCCAGCGATCGCGGCGCGAATCGTATACCACGAACTCATAAGCCGCGGGCTCTATGCGTAAACCGAAGTCGCGGCCTTCCAGGAGCGCACGCTCATGCAACAGGCCGACCAGTCCCTCGATGCGCCGGCTTTCTTCGTCGAGCTGACTGTCGCGCCCGGTGGCACTTACCGTCAGTACGGTCAAGGAAATGATCACCGCGATGATCACCAGAACGACCAAAATTTCGACGAGGGTGAAGCCTTTGCTGCGCATCTCGCGCCCGCCCATGTGGGCCAGCCTATTTCTGTTCGATGGTGAAGCTGTTGATGTCGGCGTCCGGACCCTCGCCGCCCGGCTTGCCGTCGCGGCCATAGGAGGTGATGTCATACTCTCGGCCGTCCGCACCCGGACTCGTATACAGATACGGATTCCCCCAGGGATCCTTCGGAATCGACGGTAAATAGCCATGCGGAGGATAGTTGGTGATGGTCGGGTCGGCAGGTTGCTTGACCAGCGCCTGTAAGCCTTGTTCGGTGGTCGGATACTTGAAATTGTCCAGGCGGTACAGGTCCAGAGCCGTTCCGATCGAGCGGATATCGGTCTGTGCAGCCGTTACCCTCGCTTTATCGACCTTACCCAGGATATTCGGCACCACGAGCGCGCCGAGCACTGCCAGAATGACAACGACGACCATGATTTCAATTAGGGTAAAACCGCTGTGGCGATTGCGCATAGTGACCTCGAAAATTCCCGGAATGATAGCAAATATGGCGAGCCCGATGCCTCGTGATGGTGCACGCGCCCTTGCGCAAGTTGCTGCGTCCCTACAGTGGGATCGCGGCCGATGGATTTGGTTGCTTATGATTTTGCTGCTGCTCGGCGCTGTGTTGGGGCTCGGCGACAATATCAGCGCATTGTTGCGCTATGACCGCAGCGCCATTGCGGCGGGCGGCTGGTGGCGCTTGCTGACGGCCCATATCGTCCACCTCGACGCCCATCACCTCATCCTCAATGAATTGGGCTTGGTGCTGGTATGGTCTTTGTTCGCGCAGGATTTTGACGTCATCGAGTGGTGCATCATCGTGCTGAGCGGCGCATTGGCGATCAGTTCGGGGCTTTGGTGGTTAAGCCCGCAAGTGACCTGGTATGTGGGCGCATCCGGCATTCTGCATACGGTCATGGCCGCGGGTGCCGCGAAGCACCTCGCGCTGCGCGCGTGGGACCGTTGGATACTGGCGTTGGGATTGTGCGCAAAATTGGCCTGGGAGCAATGGGGCGGACATTCGGCGCCCCTCGTCGTGGTCGATGCCCATTTGTACGGGGCAGCATGTGGGTTCGCTGTAGGCGCGGCACTGTCGTGGCGGGTGGCTATAATTCCCCATCGCAATTAGTCTGAAAAAGGAACAAAAATTCATGTCGCTTGCCTTTGTATTTCCCGGCCAGGCTTCTCAGTCCATCGGCATGATGGCTGATTTGGCGAAGATTTCGCCCCTCATCACGGCTACTTTTGCGGAGGCGAGCGGTGTTCTTGGATATGATTTGTGGCGGCGCTGTCAGGAAGGACCCGCTGAGTTGCTCAATTCAACAGAATGCACTCAACCGGCCATGTTGACCGCCGGCGTCGCGACTTTTCGGCTGTGGCGCGATCGAGGCGGCCCTGTTCCGACCATGATGGCCGGCCACAGTCTCGGCGAGTTCAGCGCATTGGTAGCCGCAGATTATTTGGACTTCAAGGAGGCGGTTGACTTGGTGAGATACCGCGGGGAACTCATGCAGGCCGCGGTACCCTTAGGACAAGGCGCGATTGCCGCCATTTTGGGGCTCGAGGATGCGGACGTCGAGGCAGCGTGTCAGGAGGCCTCGCAGGGCGAGACGGTCGAGGCGGTAAATTTCAACGCGCCGGGGCAAGTTGTTATCGCGGGGAACACCGGCGCCGTGGCGCGGGCCATTGAGGTGGCGACCGCAAAGGGCGCGCGGCGCGCAATGACCCTGCCCATGAGCGTCCCGGCGCACAGTTCGCTCATGCGCCCCGCGGCGGAAAAGTTGCGAGTTCGATTGGAACAATCGTCGGTGGCAGAGCACTCAGGGACGCAGGTCTTCGGAGTCAATTGCAGGCCACACGATAATGCGGCCGATATTCGCGCCGGCTTGGTCAAGCAATTGTCCACCCCCGTCTATTGGTCCGCGACGGTGCGAACCATGATTTCCGCCGGGGCGACGCAAATAGTCGAGTGCGGTCCGGGTAAGATATTGACCGCGCTGAACCGGCGCATCGACAAGAATCGGGAGCTCAAAATGCTGGCGCTGGAAGATCCTCAAAGCCTTGATGGTGCATTGGCTGCGGTGGCTTAAAAAATGCTCAATGGACAAGTTGCCCTGGTGACCGGTGCGTCGCGAGGCATTGGTGCGGCCATTGCGGAACGCTTAAGCAGCGATGGTGCGCGGGTGATCGGCACGGCCACCACCCCCGAGGGTGCTGCCCGCATCAGCAATGAGCTGGCGGCGCGCGGCGGGCGCGGAGCGGTGCTGGATGTCACCCGACAAGACTCGATCGATGACCTGATTGGGGACATCGAAACCAAGGAGGGACCGGTCGCCATCCTTTGCAACAATGCGGGCATTACCCGCGACACGCTGCTGCTTCGGATGAAGCAAGAAGATTGGGACGCCGTCATTCAGACGGATCTCGCCTCGGTATTCCGCCTATCCAAAGCCGTGCTTCGAGGCATGATGAAGGCCCGCAAGGGACGCATTATCAGCATTACCTCGGTGGTTGGGGTGACAGGCAACGCTGGTCAGGCCAATTATGCCGCCGCCAAGGCCGGCATCATTGGATTCACCAAGTCCCTTGCGCGGGAGGTGGGATCTCGCGGCATCACGGCCAATAGCATTGCGCCGGGTTTTATTGATACCGACATGACGCGTGCGCTCAACGAGGCGCAGCATGCGGCGCTCAACGCGCAAATCCCGCTTTCCCGCCTGGGCAAGCCTGAGGATATCGCGGGCGCGGTGGCATTTTTGTGTTCCGCAGATGGCGCCTACATCACGGGAGAGACACTGCATGTGAACGGCGGAATGTACATGCCATGAGCCCTTTCAGGCTGTTTGTCAAGACAGAATCGCGCGGCCGGCACGGCCTGTCATTCGGTATGGCGTGTAATCAAGGTAGCCGCCGTCGCTGCGTTCACATAAAATACGCGCCCGGCCGCTGGCAGGACGCAGGGGTTCTTAAACCGCACATGTATAGCAATTCCGAGAGGACACCATAACGATGAGTACTGTTGAGCAGCAGGTTAAAAAGATCGTGGCCGAACAGTTGGGCGTGAAAGAAGAAGAAGTCACCAATGATGCTTCGTTCGTCGACGATTTAGGCGCCGACTCGCTGGACACGGTGGAACTGGTGATGGCGCTCGAGGAAGAATTCGAGACGGAAATCCCAGACGAAGACGCCGAAAAAATCACCACGGTGCAGCAGGCAATCGACTACATCAATTCGCACAAGGGCAAGGCCTGAAGCCCGGTATCCCGCTAGAGGTCGATATTGAGCAAGCGACGCGTCGTAATCACGGGTCTTGGAATCGTCTCGCCGGTCGGCAATGACGTGGCGAGCGCGTGGGCTGCAGTCTTGGCCGGGCGCAGCGGTATAGCGAACATCGAGCGTTTCGAGACCGCCACTTTCCCCACCCACTTCGGCGGCGAGATCAAATCGCTGGATTTGGAGCCGTACATGACGGTCAAGGATGCGCGCCGCATGGATGCCTTCATGCAGTACGGCGTCGTAGCCGGCGTTCAGGCCATGCGCGATTCCGGTCTGCAGGTTACCGAGGCGAATTCCGACCGCATCGGCATCATGATGGGCTCGGGCATGGGCGGCCTGGAATCGATCGAACAGACCTACGATAAATATCTCGAGACGCATTCGCCCAAGAGGGTGTCGCCCTTCTTCATACCGGCGAGCATCATCAATCTGGTGAGCGGTCACTTGTCGATCATTTTCAAGATCACCGGGCCGAATTTGGCGGTGGCCACGGCCTGTACGACCTCCACCCACGCGATTGGATTGGCAATGCGGTTGATTCAGCATGGCGAGGTAGACGCGATGCTGGCCGGCGGTTCAGAGATGGCAACCTGCGTTACCGGCATGAGCGGTTTCGCGCAAGCGAAGGCGCTCTCGCAGCGCAATGATGACCCGCAAGGGGCAAGCCGCCCTTGGGACAAGGACCGGGACGGCTTCGTCATGGGAGACGGTGCCGGCGCCATGATGCTCGAGGAGTACGAGCACGCAAGGGCGCGGGGCGCGAACATTTACGCGGAAATCGTTGGATTCGGCATGAGCGGCGATGCGTTCCATGTCACGGCCCCGCCGGAAGATGGCGAAGGTGCACGCAAGGCTATGGCCAAGGCAATTACCGATGCACAACTTAATCCTGATCAAGTGCAGTACGTGAATGCGCATGCGACCTCGACCGGACTCGGTGATCGGGCCGAAACGCTCGCTATACGCCGGGCCTTCGGCCCGGCTGCGGACAAACTGGCCGTCAGCTCCACCAAATCCATGACGGGACACCTGCTTGGCGCTGCGGGAGCCGTCGAGGCGATTTTCTCGGTGCTGGCGTTGCGCGACCAAGTGGTGCCGCCGACGATCAACTTGCATCAGCCAGGCGAGGGCTGCGACCTGGATTACGTGCCGAACACGGCTCGGCAGATGCGGCTCGAGTACACCCTCTCCAACTCCTTTGGCTTCGGTGGCACTAACGGTTCGCTCATTTTCCGTCGAATTTGAGTTCCGGCAGTGAGCCGACGGGTGCTCGTTGCCGTCGCGCTCATTGCCGTATCGGTGGCCGTATTCAGCGTCGTCTTAAGCGCCTTGCACAGCCTTGATGCGCCGGTGCGGCTGACCTCCCCGACGACAGTTAAAGTCGTGCCGGGCGCAAGTTTTTCCCACGTGGCCATGCAGCTCGCAGGTCAGGGAATCATCACGCAGCCCAAGGTTTGGATCCTCTACGCCAGATTGAAAGGGCTGGCATCGGCGGTAAAAGCAGGGGAGTACGAGATCCCGCCGGGGACCACGCCGCGCGAGCTGCTGACGAAAATGGTGAGCGGCCAGGTGTTGCTGCATTCGTTTACCATCGTGGACGGTTGGCGGGTGCAAGAGTTGCTCGAGGCGTTGCGGCGCAATCCGGACATCGTCTCTACGCTGCCGCAACAAATGCCGCTATCCGAACAGGGCGCGAATATCATGTCGAAACTCGGCGCGCCCGGTATCGACGCGGAGGGGCAATTTTTACCGGAGACCTACCGCTTCATCGCGGGTACCACCGACATCGAATTGCTCCGCTACGCCCATACCGCACTGGTGCGCGAGTTGGATGCGGCTTGGGCGCAACGGGATACTGATCTGCCGGTCCATAATGCTTATGAGCTTCTGATCATGGCTTCCATCGTTGAGAAAGAAAGCGGTTTGCCGCAAGAGCTGCCCAAGATTGCCGGGCTTTACCTGCATCGACTGGCGATCGGCATGCGTCTGCAGGCGGATCCCACCGTCATCTACGGATTGGGGGAGCGCTACGATGGGGACATCCATACTGTGGACTTACGCACCGATGGGCCCTACAACACCTACACGCGTGTGGGCTTGCCGCCCACCCCCATTGCTCTGCCGGGCGCCGCGGTCATTCACGCGACGGCTCGCCCGGAAAAAACGGACGCCATTTACTTTGTCGCTTCGACGAAGGACGACGGCAGCCACGTTTTTTCCGCCACGCTCGAACAACACAATGTCGCCGTCGCGGCCTATGTCGCCCACCAACGCAAGGCCACACAAGGGTCGCCGCGATGAGCGGCACAGGGCGCTTTATCACCTTGGAAGGAATCGAAGGCGTGGGTAAAACGACGCAGGTGGCGCGTTTATCCGAATTCTTGAGTTTCCAGGGTATCTCGCACGTCGTGTCGCGTGAACCGGGGGGCACGCCCCTCGCCGAAAGCATTCGCCAAGTTGTGCTCACGGCGGGCGAGGAGTCATTGCCTCCGACAGCAGAGTTGCTGCTGATGTTTGCGGCCCGCGCGGTGCATCTGTCCAATCACATCGAACCGAGTCTTCGAGCGGGGCATTGGGTGATCTGCGATCGATTCACCGACGCGACCTATGCCTATCAAGGAGGCGGCCGCGGGTTGCCCATCGAGGATATCCAAAGTCTGGAACGCATGGTGCAGGGGAACCTGAGACCGGACTTGACGATTCTGCTGGATGCGCCCGTGCAGCATGCCCTGAGCCGGGCCCGGCAACGCAACGCCGGAATACTCGAGGATCGTTTTGAACGCGAGAGAAGCCAATTTTTCGAGCGTGTGAGGAACGCATACTGTGCGCGGGCGGCAGCCGAGCCCGGACGCATCGCCGTCATCGATGCGACACGCACCGTCGAAGAGGTGCGTGCGGGCATCGTCGAGCAACTGAAGGCACGATCATGGATTTCCTGAGCGCCGATTCGCTGCCATGGCTTAAGGAAGCCCAGCAGCGTCTGCTGGCTTCCTTAAACAGTGGCCGCTTGCCGCATTCGCTGCTATTGCTGAGTGTGTCCGGGTTGGGGGCAGAGCAACTGGCCAATTGGATCACCGCTTTGGCATTGTGCGAGTCACGCGGCACGCGTCCCTGCGATGCCTGTGCATCTTGCAGGCTGTTGCGCTCGGATAGCCATCCCGACGCCCACGTCGTGCGCCTGCAAGAGGATGCGCAGCAAATTAAAATAGACCAGGTACGCGAGCTGATTGAATCCTTGACGACAAAGAGTTATCGCGGCGGATACAAGGTCGGCATCATTGAAGGTGCGGAAGACTTGAACAACAACGGAGCCAATGCGTTCTTGAAGACGCTCGAGGAACCGCCCGCCGATACGGTGCTGATCATGGTCGCGAAGCCCAACCATCGGCTGCCGGCCACGATAGCCAGCCGTTGCCTGCACCTCAGGCTGGTTCCGCCCCCGACCGAAGAGGCCATCGCATGGCTGAAAGGGAATTCATCCCCCTCGAAACCTTGGGGCCCCGCCCTGGCCCTGGCCGGCGGGGCGCCGCTCTTGGCGGTGCAGTTGGACGCGCAAGGCATCGCCGCGATCGATGCCGATATGCGTCAGAGCATTGCCGGGCTTGCCGAAGGCTCGGTGGACGTGACGCTGCTCGCCGAGCAGTGGATCCGCTCCAATCCGGGCGTACGGATCATTTGGCTTGAGAACTGGATCACACAGCGCGTACGTGCATCGCTTGGAAGCGTGCTTTCGAATCAAACTGCGGAACCCGTCGGCTTGCCTGGCGCTTTACTTAAGCCCAAGATACGGGCGCTATTCGAGCTCCTGGACGCCGCGCGCGAGGTCAGGCGCCTTGCACCAACCGGTATGAATCAACAGTTGGCGCTAGAGGCGTTGCTGGTGGGTGGCCGCACCGCGCTGGGGAAGTGATCCTTATTGTGGGAATCGTAGGAATTGAGAAGTCCAAGTAATAAACCCGGTCTCCTGACGCTTACCATCAAGGATAAGAGCGCGCTGTATCTGGCCTACATGCCTTTTGTAAAAAACGGCGGCTTGTTTATTCCGACGAACAGCAATTATCGTTTGGGCGACGAAGTGTTCATGCTGCTCAATCTCATGGGCGAGGAAGAGAAGTTGCCCGTTGCCGGCCGCGTAATATGGATGACGCCCAAGGGCGCGCAGGGCAAACGGACTGCCGGAATCGGCGTGCAGTTCAGCGATCAAGATCGCGGCAACACCCAAAAGAAAATCGAAAACTATCTCGCCGGGGCGCTCGGCGGCGACAAGCCCACCCACACGATGTGAGGTTCAAGGATTGATCGGCGCTGGGCGGCTCTGGGGTATCGGTTCGACGTAAACCGGCGGGGGTGGAGGCGGATCTATTTTGATAGGCTTGTGCGGCGCTCTGATCAAATAGATGGTCGCGGCAATAATCGCGAGAATGAACAGTAGGGCGAGATACTTGTGCTCCGCCAGTATGGAGGGAGACTTGTACTCGAACCGCGGCTTGGGCACGAAGCTGTCGGGTCCCCTGCCGCCGCCGGGCCCGGGCGATGGATCATGCACTTCGGGAGCGAGCCGCTTCGCTCGCAGCGAGGCCACCCTTAAGCACGTAGGCCTCGAAGCCCCGCTCGCTCAAGATATACGCAGCGGCGGAGCTGCGTCGGCCCGTATCGCAGCAGACGACGTACTGAGTGTTCTTGTCCAAGGCATTTATCTTCAATCGGATGAAGTAGAGCGGTATGTTGACCGCGTCGTCAATGCGGAAATTCTGAAATTCGCTCGGTAGGCGCACATCCAGCCATTTGCCGCCGCTCGCGACGATTTGCCGTGCCGTCTGCTGATCGACCCATTGCAACAAGGGCTCGTTCAGCAAGGTCTGAAAGTCTTGCTTGCCAAGGCGCATAAGTGTGCCGTCGGTGGACATGGTGACGGTCGCGTTGCGCTTGGCCTCCGCGATCAACGCCTCTTCGCCGAAGCTGTCGCCGGGATTCAACTCGGCGAGCTTGATGCCTTCCTTGTTCAGAGGCGTCTCACGCGTCACGATGCATTTGCCGGCAACCACGACGTAGAAGTAGTCGCCTTCCGTACCCTGCTTGATGACGATGTCGCCGGCGCGATAGTTGATGCGCTGCATGCGCATGAAAATTGCTTGGATATTGGCGGGTGGGATTCGGTGAAACGCCTTCGTCTGAAGCAACGTGGTCATCCAATCGCCGGTGACGTCCAGGCCGTCGCCACGCAGTTCCGCCACTTCGTACTGACCGGTTTGATCCCAGGTCAGCAGCACATCGAGCAGATCGCTGTCGATCATGATGTATTCAAGATCCATGGCGGCGCGCGCGGTGAACTTGCGCGGCAATCCCGGGGCGAGCGCCGCTCTGGCTTCCGCGGTGCCGGCCCTGATCACGCCCATGGTGCGATCATCCGCCCGCAGTTCAACTTGACCCGCCACCAGATAGAAGGTGCGCTTGTCGGTATCGCCCTCCTTGAACAGCACACGTCCCGCGCCCAAGTCGCGAATGACCGTTTTGCGGGCGAGGGCATGCAGGTTTTCTGCCTTCAGGCCGTCCAACGGCGAGAAAGTCTTTAAAACCGCAAGGTCGATTGGTCGCTCGTCCATCGATAAATTCTTCCGCCTAAGGCTCAAACCCCGTGATTTTGCCTGCGAATCCTACCATATGCGAAGATGCCCCCGACCACGCATGGTTCACACCGCTTGGGTGTCAAGCAGGAAATAAGCTCCAGCCAGCGTCCGGGCGGAAGCGCTCGCCGTATCGGTCGGCGAGTTCGTTCAGGCGGCGCGTCACGTTCGCGATGCCGCGGTCCTTCGCATATTGCAGCGGTCCGCCACGAAAAGGCGCGAATCCGGTCGCAAATACTGCACCGGCGTCCAACAAATCCGCGTCTTGCACCGTTCCTTCCCGAACACAAGCCACGGCCTCGTTCACCATGCCTAAGATCAACCGATCTTCCAGATCCGGGGGGTCCGCCTGATCGGACTGGGGCTTTTGCGCTTTCCCGTCCTGCCAGCGGTAGAACCCCTCGCCGCTCTTGCGTCCGAGTTTTTTTTGCTCCACCAACCGGACCAAAATCTGGGGCACTTCGCGATCGAAGGCCTCGCTCAAGACTCGCCCCACATGCAGCGAAACGTCCAGGCCCACCACATCAGTCAGCTCAATCGGCCCCATGGGCATTCCGAAGCGTTCGGCCACACGGTCAATGACCGCGGCCGGGATGGCCGCCTCCAATGCGAACAGCGCTTCATTGATGTAAGGCGTGAGGATGCGATTGACCACGAAACCCGGCGCGCTCTTGCAAGGCAGCGGAAGCTTGTCGAGTTTGCGGGTGAACTTCAGTGCGTCGTGCACGGCTTGCAGACGCGTACTGGCACCTTGAACCACTTCCACCAGTTGCAGCTGTGCAACCGGGTTAAAAAAATGAATGCCCACGAGCCGGCTAGGATCGGCTAGTTTTTGAGACAGGATTTCGATAGGAATACTGGAGGTGTTGC
>DASWUU010000060.1:0-4229 GCA_036401515.1 Steroidobacteraceae bacterium | reverse complement strand
GCACTTCGCACTTTGCGGGTCATCCAGTGATCGGCGCCGCGCACATGCTGCAGCTTGGAGAGCGCAGCCTGCAATTGGTAGCGTGCGGCGCCAAACTGTTGCCGCGCGGCCAAACACTCGCCGTAAACACTCTGCGCTTCCGCGTGCCGCCATCCGGTTTGCTCATCATCCGCGGGACGCAGTGCGAGTGCTTGGAGTGCGAGCGCGCATCCGCCGGCGACATCGTGCTGTGCGAGCTCAATTCTGGCCTTGGCGAGGTAGGCATCGGCCAGTTGTTGCGAGTCCAGTGACTTCATCGCGGTCAGTCCGGCGATTCCAGCCTCGATCTCGAGAATGGCGTTGTGGTGATCGCCTGCGGCGGATTCGCTCAGCGCATACTGGATGCGGCCTGCAGCCGCTTCGTGGGGCGGTATATCGATCAGGCTCAGGCGCATGGTCTGCGCCAGTCGCTGTTGGATCACAGCTTGATCCGCGTGGCCCGAGAGACGCAATACTGTCCCCAGGTCGTCGAGGCTCAGTGCCACAGCCCGATTTTTTTCCCCGAGCTGCTGTCGGCGTGAGGCCAACACTTCGCGGCTGAGCCGCTCGGCTTGCGCGAGATCGCCGGATTCGCGCAAAGCGGCCGCCAAGTGTGCCTTGGAAATTAAAGCGAAAGGATGCTCAGGCTTGCCCTGCGCCGACCAGATCGCCATGGCTTCGCGGCTGAATTCGGCGCTGCCGAGAAAATCGTCGAGGTGCATGCGCAGCACCGCGAGGTTATTCAATGTGGTCGCCAAGTCCGGATGCTGGCTTCCCAATACCCGCCGTTGCATGACCAGTGCTTCACGATAGAGCGGATCGGCTTCTTGAAAACGCTTCAGGCGATCGAACGCCCGCGCCTCGTTCGCGAGCGCGAGGGCCAGCAATGGGTGATCGTTGGGCAAAATGCGCCGGTAGATGGTAATGGCTTCGTCGAACGCAGGCAGTGCCTGTGCGAGATGCTCGGTCTGCATGCGAAAAACGCCGAGGTTGACCAGGTTCTCGGCGACATCCAAATGGTCTTCGCCATACAGGGCGCGGAACATCGACAGCGCCTGTTCGGTCAGTACTGTCGCCTGCTCGATTCGACCCATGTCGCCGTATAACGCAGCAAGCTCGTTTAGCTGTGAAGCGATCTGCGCATCCGGTGCCTTCAGTGACACGCGCGACATCACAATCGCCTTTCGCAACAGGACTTCGCCTGCGGCGAATTCGCCTTGACGCCTCGCGATTTCGCCCTGCAACGCGAGATCTTGTGCGACCAGCGCGGTGGGCTGCCTCCCGCTGCCATGTTCGGCCTGTGCTTGCGCCGAGTTTATTGCTGCCGCCGCGTAGTCACCTTTTTCATACTGAGCGCGCGCCAGCAGAGCAAGGGTGTCGGCATGCGATGATTCATGGCGCTCCGCGACCGGGTGCAGAGTAAGAGAGCGCTGCAACAAGATTACGGCGCGCTCGTGTTCACCTAGATTCTGATAAATCGTACCCAGCACCGCTGAAAAGGATGCCTCCAACTCCGGCTGATCGATGAGCTGCAGCTGCATCCTTTTGGCGCCCACATCCAGTACTTCGCGAGCGCTGAGCTTAAGACCGCCGGGGGCGCCTTTAGGGTCTGCCACACGAAACACATCGATAAGATAGTGCGTCACGGCTTGGGCACGAGATGCGTGTACCCGGGCGCTGTGGGCCTGCGTCAGCGCAACGGTCGTCGTGGCGAGCAGGCCCACTAGGCCGGCGGCTCCCAACGCGACGCCGAGGCGATGACGCGCGATGAATTTTCCGGTGCGATAATGCATCGTATCGCGCCGCGCGGAAACGGGTTGTCCGCCGAGGTAGCGACGCAAGTCTTCGGCGAGCGCTTCGATGGTCGGATAACGCCGTCCCGGCTCGCTTTTCAATGCCTTGCGAATGATGTTGTCGAGATCCCCGCGCAGTCGGCGCGCGGAAATGTCCGCGATTTTGCGCGAATTGCCTAGCATCTGGCTCGGCATCGACGGTGTATCCCGCGGCAGCGCTCGGCGCACGTCTTCTTGATTGGCCCTATCCTGAAGCCCGCTGGCGCGCTGGCCCGTCATGAGCTCATAGAGCAGGCATCCGACTCCATACACATCGGTTGCCGTGCTCACCGGCTCGCCGAGTACTTGTTCTGGGGCGGCATAGCCGGGCGTGAGAGGACGCTGCAAGTGCGCATGGGTCTGCATGGCAGGCTCGGTGAGGGCGTCGCCGAGCAGTTTCGCAATCCCAAAATCAAGCAGCTTCACCTCACCGTGTTCAGTCACCATGACATTAGACGGCTTGATATCCAGATGCACTACCAGTTGGCGGTGAGCAAATTGCAGCGCGGCGCAGATTTGCAGGATGCACTCCAGACGCGCTCTCAAGCTTAAGGAATGCGCTTCGCAGTAAGCCAGGATCGGCGCGCCTTCCACGTACTCCAAGACGAAATAGGGACGGCCATCATTCGACAGTCCACCGTCGAGAAGGCGCGCGATGTTCGGATGCGACAGGCGTGCCAAGATCTGACGCTCGCGCAAGAAGCGCGCCAGCACGGCCTCGCTGTCCATGCCGCGCTTGATGAGCTTCAGGGCAACGCGCTGCTCAAACTGACCATCGATACGTTCCGCCAGCATAACCACAGCCATGCCGCCGCGGCCCAACTCACGCAGCACATGCCAACAACCGATGACGCTTCCGGCGGGAGATGCCTCGTCCCGATGCGCCCAATCCGCGGCCACGGCGCTGCGCAGCTTCGGTACGCGTTGATCGAGTAGGCCGCCGGCCGCGTCCGCGTCGAGCAGCAACTGCACTTCGCGGCGCAACTCCCCATCATCGCCGCAGCTAACGTCCAGCAACGCTTCCCGCTCGGCCTCTGGGACTTCGAAGGCCGCATCGAACACCGCGCTGATGCGACGCCAGCGCGCGGTGTCCATTACTGTTGCGCAACCCTGTTGCTAAGTCCTAGGCGCTGCACTAGGAAAGCACGCGCGCGCCGCCAATCCCGATAAGACGTGCGGACCGTGACGCCTTGCAATTTGGCGATCTCCTCGAGATGCAAGCCGCCGAAAACGTGCCACTCCACCAGTTGCCCGGCGCGGGCGTCGAGCTCAGTCAGCTCATTGAGGCTCTGATCAAGCGCCAGCATATCCGCCATGTCTCCGGTGGCATCCTGGTGGTTCTCGTTGACTTCCGTGAACACGAACTCACCGCCGCGCTTAAGACACACACGGCTGCGCGAGTGGTCGATCAATACCTGGCGCATGGCGCGGGCGGTGAGTGCGAGAAAATGCGCTCGGTCCAACTTTTGCGATTGCGAGTAGGGCGAGAGCTTGAGATAGACCTCGTGGACTAATGCCGTGGTGTTCAACGTGGCCAAGGCACCGACGCGTCGCCGTTGCTGTTGCGCGATGCGGTGCAATTCTTGATACGCCAATTCGAACAGCCGCCGCGTCGATTCCGCAGCCACCGGCGATTGCAAGAGGGCTTCCGTCACCATAGCTAGAGCTTCCAGATTCAAAGTGCACTGTCGCCTCATTTGCGCGGAACCGCAAGTTCGCCGAGGGTTCGATTAAAAAAAGCCTAAGGCATGTCATAAGGATGCTCTGGATTACGTATCTCTATTGAACAGTGCGTTCTTTTACCAAGGGGATCCAGATGAGAATCAATATTAGCAGGGTGAGGCGAGGGGCGGTTTTCGCTTGCGTCGCCACATTTGTGGCGGGAATTAGCATCGGCGTTTCCCAAGCCGATGACGAGGATTCTGGCGCCGAGCATTCGCTAGTCCGAATTGGGTATGCGATGGCGCCGGTGCCGCTGAATACCTTCGGAAAGAACAAGGAACTCGTCGGGCTAGGCAGTTACATCGTCAACGTGGTGGCCGATTGCAACGGTTGCCACAGCGTGCCTCAATTAACCTATGCGCCGGGTGGAAATCCCTATTTCAAGGGCAATCAGCCCAAAGTCGTCAACCAAGCCGTGTACTTGAGCGGAGGCCAGGACTTTGGCCAGCTGATTCCCGGAACGCCGAACATCGTTTCGCGCAACTTGACCCCGGATAAAACCGGAATGCCCGCCGGGGGCCGGACGTGGCCGGAGTTTCGCGAGATCTTACGTACGGGTGTGGATCTCGATCATCTTCACCCCAATTGCTCCGTCACGGTGATGACTAACTGTTTTCCGGCGCAGCAGCCATTTAACGGGGACTTGCTCCTGGTCAT
>DASWUU010000059.1:0-3942 GCA_036401515.1 Steroidobacteraceae bacterium | reverse complement strand
CCGTCGCTCGATTCGTCGCAAAATCCACGACCGCCTGCGCCAATACATCTTGCGAATCGACGAAGGGTACGCTGATCCCCGAAGCGATGACCGACAGTTCGCTGCAGGCAATTAGTAGTATGTCGGCCTGATTGGCCATCTCGAGTGCGATTCGACCAAGTGCCGCTTGGGACTGCAGGCCGGTATCGCCGCGTTTCACGGCTTTAATCAGAGTCATGAGTTCGTCTTGTTTGTCGGGAAAGATCGTGGCGATGCCGTGAGGAATAAATGCTTTTTCGTATAGTTTTGTGATTTGAACGGCCGTCGATGCAAGTAGACCGACGCGTGCGACGACCCCAGGCAGGGCGATTATGCGGTCCACGGTCACCGCAACCATGTCCAGCAGCGGAATCCCGACCGCGCCACGAATCGACGCGGCATAAGCGTGGGCCGTGTTGCAAGGCATGGCCAAGGCTTGCGCGCCGGCGCGTTGCAGATTTTGCGCGATTCGGATCAATTCCGGAGTAGGATCTGCGCCCGTCTTGTTAATCAAATGCGCGATGCGAGAGGGGATTTTCGGATTGCTCTCCACGATGAGGTGAATGTGATCCTGGTCATCTTGCACCGGGGTCTTCGCGATGACGCGGCGCATGAGATCCACAGTCGCCTCCGGGCCCATACCGCCGATGATGCCGACGACGCGATGCGCTGACTGCAATTCAGGCTGCGTGGGCACGGCTTGACCGTCCAAATCCAAAGTCATCGACATACCCAAACAGTCCCGCGCTGCCGCCGGTGTGGACAAATACGATGTTCTGTCCCTTCTTGAACATGCCTTTGCGGATTAAATCGATGAGACCGGCCATGCCCTTGCCCGTGTACACGGGGTCCAAAAGGATTCCTTCCAGTCTGGCGAGCATCTGTATGGCATCGATTGCTTCCGGCGTTGGGAAGCCATACCCTTTGCCGACGTAGTCGCTATTCGCGACGACGTCTTCACGGCGCACGGCACCTGAGGCGCCGCACAGCTCGGCGGTCGCGCAGGCCAGCTTGAACACATTTTCCTCTTGCTTATCGCGTGGCGCGCGAACGCTGATACCCAACAGCGGCACTCCAGAGCGTATGCCGGTGAGCCCTGCGATCAATCCTGCCTGCGTGCCTGCGCTACCGGTGGCTTGTACAACCTGATCTACAGCCAAGCCGATATCGTTGGCTTGGCCAACGAGCTCCATCGCCGCATTCACATATCCCAGGGCGCCGACCGGATTTGATCCTCCACCGGGGATGAGATACGGCTTGCGCCCCTCGCTTTTCATCCGCTCGCCCACTTTGGCCAGTTCACCATTCATATCTGGGTTCGAGGCGCGGCCCTCCACGCTTGCACCGTGCAGATAGTCTAGAAAGACATTGCCGTTTTCAGTGTAGTCATGGTCCTTCTTGCCGGTTCGATCCTCCAACAAGATGTGGCAAGCCATACCCATTTTTGCCGCGCATGCGGCAGTCTGCCTCGCATGGTTGGATTGGGTCGCGCCCTGCGTCAGAACGATGTCAGCGCCTTGGTCTCGTGCCTCTGCCAAGAGGTACTCGAGCTTTCGGGTTTTGTTGCCGCCGGTCGACATGCCGGTGCAATCATCGCGCTTGATCCATATTTCCGGTCCGTTGAGTTCTCGCGTCAAATTCGGCAAATGCTCGAGCGGTGTGGGCAGGTGGGCAAAGCGAATTCGGGGGAAGCGTGCAAGGTTCATTGTTTACTCACATTGAGAAAAGGAATGGAGGCGCCGGCGTAGTATCACGGCGCCCCAGCGCAATTCACCGTGAGGCCCGATCTCGTACCTGTCTTTTATATTCATGGGCAACTTCCTGTTGTTTAAAAGCGCCGTGATTTTCTCATCAGTTTGACGCCCAAGCTTGGGTTTTGGTTCATGTCCGGAAGCTCGTCGGGATCTTAATCGAGCGCGATCGGCGGGCGCCGGTGCGCTCTCTTCGGTGATCCGCTTCGCGAGAGACACCCGTGCGTACTTGCAGCGAAAGGCCACTGTCCGAATCCGTCCGCGGACACTGTCCGCGGACACCGCATCTTGGGTTTATGAAAATAACAGAAGAATAATCAGTTAGTTACATTCTGAGCCAAGTGGCACGGGGCTTGCTTTGCCTTCAACATGTCGCGATTTTGGTCAGCATTCATTGTCCTGGTCCTTTCGGCCCGATTTGCCGAAGGCAATGATTTGAAGCAGTTCTACGAACTTGCACTGACGCGCGACACCACGCTGCAGGCCGCGCAATTTCAGCGCGATGCCCTGGTGGAGGTGCGGCCGCAGGCGATCGCGCAGTGGCTGCCGCAAGTTTCAGCCGATGCCTCAGCCACTCGCGAGCGTGTCGGGTTCAATGGCAACCCGTCACTCGGCACCCAGGCTGCGGACTGCGGCATCAGCTCCACCGCCGACTCCCAGCGGTGCTACGGCACCGCGCACTCGTTGGGGCTCAATCTGTCGCAGACGTTGTGGAGCTTCCAATCCTTCGCCTTGGTCAAGGAGTCGAATTTTCAAGTGGCCGCCGCCGAATCGACCTATCGCAGCGCCCAGCAGAATTTACTGCTGCGAGTGGCGCAAGCTTATTTCGGCATCCTTTCGGCGGCTGATCAGCTCGCCACCAACGTGGCAGAGCGCGAGGCGTTCAGCACGCTTCTCAACCAGGCGAAATCCCGAGAGCAAACCGGTGTAGGCCCGCGCAGCGACGTGGATCAAGCACAAGCTTTTTATGATGCAACCGAGCAAAGTGTCATCGATGCGCGAAATTCGCTCGATGATGCGACGCTGGCGCTGACGGAACTCGTGGGCCTGCACGTCGAGCACGTCGCCCCGTTGCAAGAGGATATTCCATTGCTGTCGCCGGAGCCCGCCTCCGCCGAAGATTGGGTGAGCTCCGCACGGCAGGATAATTTCGATGTGCGCACAGCGCAGCTCAATATGGAAGCCGCATCGCGGGATATCTCGGTGCAGCGAGGGCGAGGGCTGCCAACCATTGTGCTGACCGGCTCGGGCTCCAAGATCACACAAAACGCCGTGCTTGGTGGCAATCAGACACTCGACACGGTGGGCGTCGGCTTCAACTGGCCTTTGTTTCAGGGCGGTGCAATCGCCTCGGCGGTACGCCAATCGCGAGCCTTGTTCCGGGAATCCCAAGCCAACTACGAGGCCGTGCAACGCGACACCGAGCGTCTAACGCGCGCCGCGTTTCGGAACACCGTTACCGGTATTCAGCGCATCGGCGCGGCGCATCGCGCTGTGGACTCGGGCGAGCGCGCCGTCGAAGCGATGCGGCGCAATGTCGAGTTCGGCACCGGCAGTGAGTTCGAACTGTTGAACGCGCAAAATAACTATTACGCAGCACGGCGCGCCTACGCGCAGGCTCGATACGACTATTTGACCAACGTATTGACTCTCAAGCAACAAGCCGGACGCCTGACCGAGCAAGACCTCGTGGCCATTGACAAATTACTCATCGAGAGCGCCGCATGAGCATGCGCCTCTTGCCCAAGGAACCCATCATGCTTCGCGACACATCCGCTCAGGATCGCGTGATCGAGCCGAAGAATCCTCTCAAGCGCCATCGCAAGATCATCATTGCCGCGCTGGCCGGCATCGTGGTGCTGGGTGTACTAATCGTTACCTTAATGAAGTATTCCGGTGCGGGCGTTTCGGTGGATCGCGCCCGCGTCTCGATTGCAACCGTGGAGCGCGGAAATTTCGTACGCGACATTGCTGCAGACGGCCAGGTCGTAGCCGCCGTCAGTCCCACCCTCTACGCCAATGCGTTGGGCACGGTGGCGCTCAAAGTCCACGCAGGCGATAGCGTGGCCAAGGGACAGGTGCTGGCAGTGGTCGACAGCCCGGATTTGACCGCGAAGATGTCTCAGGAGGAGGCGACACTCGTGGGCTTGCGCCTCGACTGGCAGCGGGCGAC
>DASWUU010000058.1:0-1532 GCA_036401515.1 Steroidobacteraceae bacterium | reverse complement strand
CGGTTCAATCCGAGCCGATGCCGGATTACGTCGAGCATCAGGACGGGGTGCCCCGGGTCGGTGCTCTCACCGCGGAGGCCGTGGTGCGCGATTATGAAACCGCGGCCAAGGAAATCGAGGCGATGGGGGCCGAACTGATCGATGCGGCGCGCAAATGCGAGGCAATGACCGCCGAAGTGCACTCGGCCATCGCTTACGTGCGCGACACCGCGGCGGCCTATCGTGCCGATGCCAAGAAGATCTTCAAGCGCATCGAGGATTGCGCGTTGCTGACCGAGCAGGTTCGCAAGACCTGCGAATCCATCAAGCAGAAAATCGAGACCAGCGCGGCCTGAGACGTTTCGGAAAGGCCCGGCTTGACGCCGATCAAGCGTTGCAACCAGGCTCCGCCAGCCGGCATTTGTGGAGGCGCGCCGATGGAACGTGTGATCGCAGTCCCATCGCGAACCGCCTTGTTCGGCGCGTTGCCGTGCGCGTGCTGCTGTGCCGGCGACCAGTTTGGCTGCGCTGCAGTCGTGCCGGCGGAAGTAACGGCCGGGGCCGGTCCATTCGACCAGCCCCGCACTTCGCATCCGGCTGGAGCCTGACCGGTTCCGATTGAATCAAAACCGGGCTCTGGCTTTTTTGTTTTGACGCGCTTTCCTCATGCGAGCCGGTGGCCGCTCCGCTCGAAAACGCCCTAGGTAGTGTGGACAGTTATCGCATCCATAAGATGATTGCCGCGAGAGTGACGATGGCAAGGTAATTTCGGGCGGTCTTTTCGAAACGGGTTGCGACGCGACGGAATTGCTTGAGTTTCGAGAAGCAACATTCGACGAGATGACGCTGGGCATAGAGATGCTTGTCGAGCGGATATTTGAGTGCTCGCGACGGGTTGTTGGGGATGACGGCGATCGCGCCTTTGGCCGCGATAGCCCGGCGCAAATGGTCGGCGTCGTAGGCTGTGTCGGCCATGACGACCTCGGCAGGTAAGCCTTCCAGCAAAGCAGCAGCTTGCGGTGCATCGCCCTTCTGACCTGCGGTCAGAATGAACCGCACGGGACATCCCAAGCCTCGAACGGCCATATGAATCTTGGTGCTCAGGCCACCGCGCGAGCGGCCGATCGCCTGATCTTCAGACCCCCTTTTTTAGCCCCGGCAGCGTGCTGGTGGGCTCGGACGATGGTGGAGTCGACGATCAGATACTCGAAGTCCGGATCATCGGACATCGTCTCGAATATCCGCCACCAAACGCCCTTGAGGCTCCAACGACTGAAGCGACGGAACACACTGTTCCAATCGCCAAACGCTTCTGGCAAATCACGCCAGGGCGAACCCGTACGCACAATCCAAAGCACGCCCTCCACGAACATCCGATTGTCGCGCCCAGTCGAGCCTTTCTGGTCAGGCCGGCCTATGATCAGGGGCGCCATCCGCTCCCACGCTGCGTCGCTCAAAACCAACCGCTCCATCACACCCAAGGCTGCCTCCCAAAAGCAGTCTTGAATCTGATTTGGTCCTAAAAAGGAATCCCTAGAGTCCACACCACCTAG
>DASWUU010000057.1:0-4330 GCA_036401515.1 Steroidobacteraceae bacterium | reverse complement strand
CTTCTCGCCGGTCGAGGTTGACAATATGCAGCGCCAACTGGCGCAAGTCTCGCCGACGGGGCCTGACCCCACGGGGCTGGAATTCTCGCTCGGCAAGGCGTTGGAAGATCGGGCGCAATTAGAAGACTCATTCGCCCATTACGCGCGCGGCAACAAACTCGCGAGGGACTCGTTTCACTACAACGCAAATGCTACCACGGCGTTCGTGGAGCGCTTCAAAGCCACATTTAGCCGCCGCTTCTTTGCCGCGCGGCCCGATTGGGGCGATAGCGCGACCGATCCCATTTTTATCGTGGGGCTGCCGCGCTCCGGCTCGACGCTCCTCGAGCAGATTCTGGCGAGCCACACCGCCGTGGAAGGCACGCGCGAACTCGCCTATGTTCCAACCATGGCGCGCGAATTGGCGGGAACGCCCGAAACCGCCGCGCGATACCCGGAGAACTTAGCATCGCTCCGACAGGGGGAGCTCACCGCGCTGGCGGCGCGCTATCTGGCCAGCGCGCAGAAGCACCGGCCACTTGCCAAGCCGCGCTTTGTCGACAAGATGCACGGCAACTTCGCCAGCGTTGGGCTCATCCATTTGATGTTTCCGCGTGCGGCCATCATCGACGCCAGACGCCATCCCATGGCCTGCGGCTTTGCGTGCTACAAGCAGCTATTCAATCCAGGCATGAATTTTGCCTACGATTTGACTGAACTGGGGCGCTACTACCGCGATTACGCGGAGCTCATGGATCATATCGATTCAGCGCTGCCGGGCCGGGTGTATCGCCTGCATTACGAGCAGCTGGTCACCGACACCGAGAACGAAGTGCGCCGGCTGCTGGATTACTGCCGATTGCCGTTCGAGCGGCAGTGCCTGCGATTTTACGAGAATCGACGCGTCGCGCAAACCATCAGCTCGGAACAGGTGCGCCGCCCAATTTATACCGCGGGACTGGATCAATGGCGCCATTTCGAACCCTGGCTCGACCCCTTGAAAGCGGCGCTTCAGCATTTGCCGCAGAGCTACCCGCAATTCCAGTAGTTAACGCCTGAAAAAAAGCGGCGGGTTTTGAGGCCCGCCGCGATTTGTTGCTACAAAGTTTTTATTGTCGGATCAGAACTTCACTTGCACATGGGCATATAGGTAGCGGCCCAACGTGTCATACGTGCCAACCCAGGTGTTGTCATTGCATGAGGAGTTGGGGCATTCCGTATAGCTGCCGCTGGGGATGATCGGCGGCCTCTTGTCACCCAAGTTGTTCACACCGACCCGAAGATCGATGCCCGTGGCGGCGATGGGCGCGGATAGCGACACGTCGAGGTACGAATATCCGCCGATGTGGGCCGTCGGCAGGAAGTAGGTCGCGGCCAGCTGCGGATCTTGGCTTGAATGATCAGTCTGACTCGGACCGATGTAGCGCCAACGCACTGACAGGTCGAGACCCGCCCATGGCGCCTGCCAATCGGTATTCAGCACATGTCGCCAGTGAGGCGTCGGCGCGCCGCAGGTGCTACCCCAGTACCCCGCGCAGTCATACGCCGGACCGCCGGCAACCGGCGCCGTAAAGAAGTTTAGCACTCGGGTGCCCAACAACTGGAATCCCAACTTGCCGTAGCCGGTATCGAACGAGTAATGCGACGCCAAGTCGATGCCCTTGGTGCTGATGGTGCCGATATTCTGTTCGGTTGCCGTCACGAATTGGGTGGTGTTGAACCAGAGGGAGCCTGTGCCGGCGCCTCTATGGATCAGGTCGCAACCGATGCCGCTGTTGCCGCAGTTGTTGATGATGGTATTGGAACTCAGCGACTCAATCGTGTTCGCGATCTTGATGTAGTAGAAGTCCAGTGAGGCGACCAAGTTAGATACGAACGTGGGCTGGAAAACAAACCCATACGTGAACGTGTCGGCGATTTCTGGCTTCAAGTCGATGTTGCCGCCCACCGAGGTGTTAATCTGCGCGGCAGGATTGGTGGTGATATGGCCCCATTCCCCCACCGTGACGCCGGTCTTCGCACAATATGCAAAGTTGTGACCCTGAATCGTCCCCGAAGTGGGATCGCCCGCAACCGCACCGATCACCGGTCCCCAACACGGATCTGCCGTGCCGCCGGCTCCAATGACCGCTGGCGAGAACAAGTCACCCACACTCGGCGCGCGCACCGCGCGGTTGTATCCGGCGCGAAGTTTCACGTCTTTAATCGGCGCGTATTCGACACCGAATTTATAGGTGTTGGTAGTGAAGCCCGAGGTGTACTTGGAGTAGCGGTAGCCGGCATCGAACGACAGGTCGTAGGCCGCGGGAAGGTCGTTCAAGACCGGCAGGCGCGCCTCGGTGAAGATTTCCGAGACGTGGAAGCCGCCGTTGATGGCCGATTGCGCGCCGTTGCCGCCGGAGTTCAAGCCATTCGCAAAGATATAGTCCGGATCCAAGATGTAGCTTTCCGAGCGATACTCCGCGCCTAGGTTGACGCTGGGACCCGAGGAAGCGGTGGGCAACTTCATGCCCATCTTTTCCAGATCCGCCGTCACCGAACCCTCGACGATGAATTCCTTGGCGGTTACCGAATAAGTCGCCGGAACGTCGATGTAAGCGATCGCCGCCGGCGTCACGCCGCCTTTCTGGAAGATGTTCCAGGGCACGCAAGTCGGCGCGGTTCCATTAAGTGCCGACACACAGGCCGGCAGTCCGGTCGCCGGATCCGTCACCACGTTCAGTGCGTTGGTGCCGCTGGTGGCATTGATGTAATTACCCTGCGAATCGTGCATGGTATTGATGCCGACCTGCCCGTACAGGTCGTACGACAATCCTTCGATCCACTTTCCCTTGACACCCAAGGTCTCGCGGAAAGAATTGGACAGATAATTGTCTTCGCGCGGACCGTTTTCCACGGCGCGCCGGCCCACATACAAATTGATGTTGTTGGTGCCCGCGTTTTGGGGGAAGGCACGTTGGTTGGCGGCTACGACATTCGGCGCGCACAAGATCCCGACCTCCGTAGGCGTCAACAAGGGATTCGCGCAGCTGATGGTCGCGGCGGTGTACGTGAACAGACCGCTGGGACCGTAGTTGGCCTCAGAGCTGTTGCGTGCATACATGAAATCCGAATACACGTTAGTGTTGTCGTTGATGTCGTAGTTCAAGAACGAACCGGCCGTGTAGCGTTCCGCGGCGCGCTGCAGGAAGCTTAGGCCGCCGTAGTTGTAGCTGTCGGTTGCACTAACGTAGGGCCGGAAAGCACCGGTCACCGGATCGACGGCGTAAGCAGCCGCGGGTGTCTGGGTTACCAGTGGGGAAGGTTTGCCACCGACAGGAGGGGCTTGACCGTACACCGCGAATCGTCCCGTGGCCGGCGTTCCCGAACCGCCGCAATGCAAGCCCCCAGGGCCGGGCAGCGTGCTCGGCGTATTCAAGCTGCAACCCGCGTAGTCGTACTGATAGCCCACCGCCGGGGAGGTCTTCAAGTACGTGGCATACACGGTCGCATTGCCTTTGCCGTCGGCGAAATTCGAGCCCGCGATGAAAGACACATCCTTGTTGAAGCCGGCGTCCACCGTGCTTTGCGGAATTGGATCGTGAGCTGCGGCGAGATTGGCAAGCAAACTTGAATTGTCGTTATTAAAACGGCCAAAGCCATAGTTCGCGTCAACCCGCACGCCTTCGAAGTGGGTGTCCAAGATGAAGTTGACCACGCCGGCGACGGCGTCGGCGCCGTACACGGCGGATGCGCCGCCCGTCAGCACATCGACCCGCTGGATCAGTTCGGCGGGAATCTGGTTGATGTCCGGGCTGCTGGAGGTGTTGTTGCCGGCCGCGCTCAAGCCTGCGCCGGGGGCCAAACGCGTGCCGTTGACGAGCACCAAGGTGCGCTGCGAGCCCAAGCCGCGCAAGCTCACCGTAGCGGTGCCGTTGGAACTGATGGAGGTTCCGCCGCTTTGTTCAGCGACGACCTGCGGTAAGTTGTTCAACAAGTCTTCGGTGCGCACCAAGCCCGATTTTTGAATATCGAGCGCGTCCAGGCTGGTGATCGGGCTGATCGACACGTCGTTCGGCGATATCGCGAGACGCGATCCGGTGACGACTACTTCTTGAAGTGAGTCATTTGCAGCGACTGGAGCGGTTTGCGCATACGCCGGCCCGACGGCCGATGCGGCGGCTGCCGCAAGTACGGCGCGCACGGCGTACTGCAATTTGGTATTCCCCATTATTCTCTCCCTTGGTTAAAAACGATCCCAAGCTCAAAGCAAGCAAGGTGCCGCGCGTTCATCCCCACGCAGCCGATGCTGTTGTGAAATGATTACAACACGCCACTCGGTGGTTGCCAAGCCGCCAGGCGGTGCCGAGAA
>DASWUU010000056.1:0-16760 GCA_036401515.1 Steroidobacteraceae bacterium | reverse complement strand
CACCGATCGGAAGTCGCGCAAATTGTGCGTGACGAGAGCCTCAGCCCGGCCATTCACTGCCGCTTCCAACACCATTTCGTCGGCCGGATCCTTCAGCTGCGGCCGCCATAGGAAGTTCACCTCCACCGGCTCCGCCGCGCTCGCAAAAGCTGCCAAGAAGCCTGCAACATCCCGAGCATTCATTCCCGTCGCGAGTTGCTGCTCTGGTCGCAGTAGCACAGCTTCGTATTCGAAAAACATCGCAGTCGTAACAAGCGGACAGCAACGTCGCTCGGCGACCGCAGCTAATATTCGGTTGCTTGCCCCAAGCTGACTGCGTAGACCGGCAACCAACACCGACGTATCGAGTACCGCCCGCATACATCTAATGCTATATGACATCCTATGGGATGTCTAGCACGCTGAATCTGCTACTGGTGCGCTCGTGGCGTGAGCAGCTTGGCGATCAGGGATGTCCAACCCGATTGATGTGATGCGCCGACCCCGCGTCCGCTGTCGCCATGAAAATACTCGTAGAAGGGAACGCAATCTTGATAGTGTGGATCGTGCTGCAGTTGCGGCTGATGGCGCAGCACCGGGCGTTCGCCTTTCTCATCCTTCAAGAAAATGCGCGACAGGCGATGCGAGAGCTCGGTGGCGACTTGATCCAGGGTCAAGAAATGCCCTGACCCGGTGGGGCATTCGACTTTGAAATCGTGTCCGTAATAGTGATGAAATTTCTGCAGCGATTCGATGATCAGAAAGTTCAACGGAAACCAGATCGGCCCGCGCCAATTCGAATTACCGCCGAACTGCCGGGTCTCGGATTCGCCTGGGGCATAGTGCACGGACTCGTCGATATGGTCCACTTTCAATATAAAAGGATGCTCTTGATGCGCCTTCGATAAGGCACGCACGCCGTAGTCAGACAAGAACTCGGATTCGTCCAGCATCCGCGTCAGCAATTTTTTCATGCGATGACCGCGCAGCAGCGAAAGCAGGCGCCGCTCGCCCCGGCCCGGCGACTGCCAATGCGAGACCAGTGAGGCAAGATCGGGACGATGCATCAAAAACCATTCCAGGCGGCGCGTGAAGCCCGGCAATTTTTCGAGCAATTCCGGTTCCAAGGTCTCCACCGCAAATAGCGGTATCAGCCCCACCATGGAGCGTATGCGCAAGCGTACCCGCTCATTGTTCGGCAGACACAGCACATCGTAATAGAATTTGTCTTCGTCGTCCCACAGGCCGACATCGTCGCTGACCATGCAACTCATGGCGTCAGCGATACCCAAGAAATGCTCAAAGAACTTACTGGCGATATCTTCGTACACGTGATTGTGCTGGGCGAGCTCCAAGGCGATGCGCATCAAATTCAGCGCATACATGGCCATCCAACTGGTGCCGTCCGATTGATTGATATAGCCGCCGGTGGGGAGCTGTGCGCTGCGGTCGAATACGCCGATATTGTCCAGGCCTAAAAAGCCGCCCTGAAAAATATTCCGTCCCAGATGGTCCTTGCGGTTTACCCACCAGGTGAAATTCAGCATGAGCTTGTGAAATACCCGCTCCAGGAATTCCAGATCGCCTTTGCCGCCATTTTGCTTGCGGTCTATTTGATAGACGCGCCAGGCCGCCCACGCGTGCACCGGTGGGTTTACATCGCTGAACGCCCATTCATAGGCGGGAATTTGCCCATTAGGGTGCATGTACCATTCGCGGGTGAGGAGCACGAGCTGGTGCTTGGCGAAAGCCGCATCGATCAGGGCGAAGGGAATGCAATGAAAGGCCAAGTCCCAGGAGGCGTACCAGGGGTACTCCCACTTGTCCGGCATGGAAAGGATGTCGGCGTTGTTCAAGTTGCGCCAGTCTGCATTTCGCCCGTGAACGTGCGAGTCCGGCGGTTTCACCTGGTTCGGATCTCCCTTGAGCCATCGCGGCAGGTCGAGATAATAAAACTGCTTGCTCCAAATCAATCCGGCAAAGGCTTGACGCTGCACCACGCGTTCGTCGCTCGATGTCATGTCCCGTTGCAGGTCCCCATAGAAGGCATCGGCCTCGCGCCGCCGCTGGACCAGGGTGTTTTCGAAATGCTCGAAAGGCTTGGAGACGGTGTGGCGCGATAGCCGCAGACGCATCTCCCGCTGCCCGCCCTCAGGGATAGTGAATTGGCGCCACACGCCGGCTTTGGTGCCGGTCTTCGCGGGATTCACCCGATCTACGTGACCGCCGACGATGCGCTCGTGGAAGGCATCCTTGAAATACCCGTCGGCGCCATAGTTCCAAAGCCGCCGAGCATTGGTTTCGTTTTCTGTGTAAAGCACCTCAGCGTCGCCCTCGAAGTACAAGCGAGCCACGCCCAATGCCGCCGGCTCAACAGCGATGGCGTGTTTGCCCGAAGCGCGTACCTGCGGTTTTTCGAAGCCCTGTTCCCAGCTCCACGTATTGCGCAGGACCAGTTGCGGAATCAGATGTAGGGTTGCGGTGGGGCCGCGATTGTGCGCCGTGACTTTCATCAGAATCTCGCCAGGCTCGATCTGCGCATATTCGACGAACACATCGAAGTAGTGATCGTCCTCGAATACCCCCGTATCCAAGAGTTCGTATTCAGGCAAGCCGGTTCCGCGCCGCGCATTCTCCGCCACGAGGTCCGCATAGGGAAAAGCGCGATGCGGATATTTGTAGAGCATTTTCAAATAGGAATGCGTGGGAGTCGCATCCAAATAAAAATAGTGCTCCTTGACGTCCTCACCGTGGTTTCCCTCGGCGTTGGTCAGGCCAAAGAGGCGCTCCTTCAAAATGGGATCGACGCCGTTCCACAAGGCCAAAGACAAACAGACCAGCTGCTCGGCGTCGGAGATGCCGGCGATGCCGTCTTCGCCCCATCGGTAGGCGCGGCTGCGCGCATGATCATGCGGAAAATATTCCCAGGCAGTGCCGCCGGGGCTGTAATCTTCCCGCACCGTGCCCCATTGGCGCTCGCTCAAGTAAGGTCCCCAGTGCTTCCAGCCGTCAGGGCCCAGCACGTGGCCCTGCAGGCGCTCTCGCTCCTTGTTCATTCAATATTCCTTGACGCGGTTGAGATCAGGCGCTCGAGATAAAGCCAAGAGCGCAGTATCTCAGCCACGCTCCACGACTGCGCGAAACAACCGCGCGCGGTGTGAGGCGCATCACCATCAAAAATCTCGCTGATTGTGCCGATACAGGCGCTGTCGATATGCTGAGCCATCGGATCGAGCAGCGACTGCGCCAGCCGGGCATCTTCATACACGCGAAAGTGGGCGCGAGCAAAGGGTCCGAGCAGCCAACTCCAGACGGTACCCATGTGGTAGGCGGCATCGCGCTGCCACGGATTTCCCGCATAACTACCGATATAGCCGGCGTCGGCGGGGCTTAAACTGCGCAGCCCATAACTCGTGAGCAGATGGCGCCCGCACGTCTCCACCACGGCGCGCATTTGGTCTTGAGGCAGTGGGCAGTAAGGCAGGGCGATTGCCAGAATTTGATTGGGGCGCACGCTGGGGTCGCAGGAGGTTCCACCCTCGACATCGATGACATCGTATAAACAGCCGCGCTCCGCATTCCAAAAGCGCCCAAAACTAATGCTGGCTCGATCGAGCAGCCCTTGGCAAAACCGTCTCTCTTCGAGGTTGCGCAGGCGTTCGGCCAGCCGCACCATGAAATTCAGTGCATTGATCCATAGGGCGTTGACTTCCACGGCCTTGCCTACGCGCGGCGTGAACACCTTGTCGCCGCTTTTGGCATCCATCCAGGTCAGTTGCGTGCCGGATTCACCCGCATGCAGAAGACCGTCTTTGGCATCGACGTGGATGCCGTAGCGCGTACCTTGTGCGTGGGCGTGAATGATGGAAACCAGCGTGGGGAATAGATCGGCGAGCAACTTAGGATCCCGCTTGTATTTGTGGTAATCCTCGAGCGCGTGAAACATCCACAACGTCGCATCGACGGTGTTGTATTCGGCGGCTTCGCCGCTGTCGGGGAACCGATTTGGCAACATTCCCTGGTCGACGAAAGACGCATAGGTGCGCAAGATGTTGGCGGCAATGTCATAGCGTCCGAGCGCGGTGGCAAGACCGGGCAGCGAAATCATGGTGTCCCGGCCCCAGTCGGCAAACCAAGGATATCCGGCAATAATGCTCGCGGCCGCGGCGCCCGGCTCACCCCGGCGCACGATGAATTGATCCGAGGCGCGTGCCAGGGTGTGAATCCAGCGTGGAGCGCCCTTGGGAAGAGGCGCACTCAGTGTCTTGGTTTCGGCCGCGATCACCTTCAAGACCTCGTTACCGTCGGTGGGCGCTGCGGGCTCCGCGGTCGCAATGAAGTACGTGGCAACGCCCGCCGCCAACCGAGCACTGAAGGTGCCGGGAAAGAATAGGTCCTCGGACGCATCCAGACCACGCTCAACCTCCAGGCGGTGCCAGAACCCCCAGTACCACTCGGGCGCCGCGGTGAACTGTCCCTGGCTCATCAGCAGCCGATAGGGCCGTGCGCCCTCGAACGCTTCAATGCCGCACTGCGTTGTAGTGCTGTTCACGCGAAACGGCTGCGCACCTTGCATATGACTGTGATGATCGCGATACGTGACGTACGGTTTTAGCTTGACGCTCAGCGGTGCTGAGCTGCGGATCACTTCCAAGCGCAGGTAGCTGGTGTTGGCTCCCGGCGCCATGAAAATTTGTTGTTGCAGGACCGCATCGGCGATTGCATAGCGCCAGGTGGGCACGCCGCCCTGAATCGCAAAGGATTCCAAGTGCATGAAGCCCTGCGGGCTGACGGCCCCTCCGGCGAACTCATTGGCGCCGAGGTCAGACTGGACGCCCAAATAGTCCACGCTTAAGTCGATTTTGGCCACCATGAGCGTGCGCTTTACGGGTGGCGACAAACTCGCGGTGAGGAATGCGTGGTAGCGGCGCGTGTTGGCCAAGGCGACCGTGCCGCAGGCGTACCCGCCCAAGCCGTTGGTCACCAGCCATTCATAATTGGCGGCGCCATCCCAATTGCCGCAGGTTTGGCGGCCGAGTATCAGAATCGTAACCTTTGCATAACGCCCGCGTAGTCGTAACTCCCTGTAGAATAGCCGTTTAAATCTACCAAAAGTGTTCGATGGCGCAGAATGTACCGAAAGATAAGACCGCACTAATCTGCGGCTCCGTGGCCTATGACACCATTTTGGTGTTTCCGGATCACTTCAAAGCTCACCTCCTGCCGGACAAGCTCCACACGCTGAACGTCTCGTTCCTGGTGCCTCAAATGCGCCGCGAATTTGGCGGATGCGCCGCGAACATCGCCTACGGCCTGCACCTGTTGGAGGATCGCGGCATCGCGATGGCCACCGCTGGGGATGATTTCGCTCCCTATCGGGAACGCATGATCTCGCAGGGAATGGCGGTCGAGCACATCAAAGAGGTCCCCGGAACCTTTACAGCACAGGCCTTCATCACCACGGACCTGGATGACAATCAAATAACAGCTTTTCATCCAGGCGCTATGCAGTTTGCCCACTTGAACAAGGTGGCGGATGCGGGACGGGGGGTTGCACTAGGGATCGTGGCCCCGGATGGTCGCCAGGCCATGATTGAGCATGCGGCGCAGTTCGAGGCCGCCTCCATCCCGTTCATCTTTGACCCGGGGCAGGGGATGCCGATGTTCGGCGCCGAGGACCTCAAGACTTTCATTCGCCAAGCCCGCTGGGTGGCCGTCAATGACTACGAATGGAGCATGCTGCAGCAAAAAACGGGTTTGGGCGTAGAGGAGGTCGCCGCGCAGGTGGAGGCTTTGATCGTAACCCAGGGGGCGCAAGGCTCCACCATCTACACTGACGGTAGGACATTGACCATTCCTGCCGCCAAACCGAAGGCCTTGGTCGACCCTACGGGTTGCGGGGACGCCTATCGGGCTGGTTTAATTCACGGGTTGCTGCGCGGCCTTGATTGGGAAACCATTGGCAGGACGGCCTCTCTAATGGGAGCGATTAAAATCGAATCGCGCGGGCCACAGAACCACCGCTTTACCCGGGCCGAGTTCGATCGGCGGTTTCGGGACAATTTCGGCTGAGCTTTAAGGAATTTGACATATGAGCAGAAGCTTCTCTTTCACATCGGAATCAGTATCCGAAGGCCACCCCGACAAGGTCGCGGATCAGATCTCCGATGCCGTACTCGATGCCATTCTCGCCGCTGACCCGCGCGGCCGGGTGGCCTGTGAAACCCTGGTGAAAACCGGTGTGGTCATTGTGGCCGGCGAGGTCACGACCAGCGCCTGGGTGGATGTGGAGGCCCTGGTTCGAAAAACCGTGCTCGACATCGGCTATGACACCTCGGATATGGGTTTCGACGGCGCGAGCTGCGGGGTACTCAATATCATCGGCAAGCAATCCCCCGACATCGCGCAGGGCGTCGACCGCAAGGACGAACGAAAGCAAGGGGCGGGCGATCAAGGCCTGATGTTTGGTTACGCCACCAATGAAACCGATGTGCTGATGCCTGCGCCCATCACGCTGGCGCATCGACTGGTGAAGCGCCAGGCGCAGGTACGCAAAAGCGGTAAGCTGCCCTGGCTGCGCCCGGATGCCAAGAGCCAAGTCACGCTGCGTTATGAGAATGACAAGCCGGTGGGCCTCGAGGCCGTGGTGTTGTCCACTCAGCATTCCGACGACATCAGCACCAAACTGCTGCGCGAAGCAGTGATGGAAGAAATCTTGAAGCCGGTATTGCCGGCGAAATGGATCGACAAGCGGACCAAGTACCACATCAATCCCACCGGCCGCTTCGTGATCGGCGGACCCGTGGGTGACTGCGGCTTGACGGGACGCAAAATCATTGTCGACACCTATGGCGGCTTTGCACGCCACGGCGGCGGTGCTTTCTCCGGCAAGGACCCTTCCAAAGTCGATCGCTCGGCGGCCTATGCCGCCCGCTATGTGGCGAAAAATATCGTCGCCGC
Source organism: Steroidobacteraceae bacterium (assembly GCA_036401515.1). GTDB lineage: Bacteria > Pseudomonadota > Gammaproteobacteria > Steroidobacterales > Steroidobacteraceae > Bog-1198. The sequence goes on along the minus strand of DASWUU010000056.1, from coordinate 9,821 downwards.
GGGGCTGGCCGATCGCTGCGAGGTGCAATTATCCTATGCCATCGGGGTGGCGGAACCCACCTCCATCATGGTTGAGACTTTTGGCACCGGGAAACTGCCCGATACGCGTTTGACGCAGTTGGTGCGCGCGCATTTCGATCTCACCCCATTCGGCTTGCGCGAGATGCTCGATTTGGCGCGGCCCATCTATCAGAAAACCGCGTCGTACGGCCATTTCGGCCGTAAGGAAGAAGAGTTCAGCTGGGAGCGGACCGACAAGGCCGAAACGCTCGCTGCCGAATCGAAATCCACGCGCGCTGCCTAATTCGTTTTAAGGAGTTACCCATGAATGCCCAAATCAAACCCCAAGCCGATTTCGTCGTCAAAGATCTCGCGCTCGAAAGCTGGGGACGCAAAGAAATAAAAATCGCGGAAACCGAAATGCCCGGCCTCATGGCCATCCGCCGTGAATTCGCGGCACAGCAGCCGCTGCGCGGCGCCCGCATCACCGGTTCCTTGCACATGACCATCCAAACGGCAGTGCTCATCGAAACGCTGAATGCCTTGGGAGCGCAGGTGCGTTGGGCGTCTTGCAATATTTATTCGACCCAAGACCACGCGGCCGCCGCGATCGCCGCCGGCGGCACGCCGGTATTTGCCGTGAAAGGCGAATCACTGACGGACTATTGGGACTACACGCATCGTATTTTCGAGTGGCCCGATGGCGGCTACTCCAACATGATTTTGGACGACGGCGGCGATGCGACGCTGCTGCTGCATTTGGGTGCCAAAGCCGAGAAGGACGCGAGCCTCATCGCCAAGCCGGGCAACGAAGAGGAAGACCTTCTGTTCGCGGCGATCAAGGCCAAGCTCAAAGCGGATCCGAAATGGTATTCGACGCGTCTCGCGAAAGTGAAGGGCGTTACCGAGGAAACTACCACCGGGGTAAAGCGTCTGTATCAAATGGCGAAAGAAGGCCAGCTCGCATTCCCTGCTTTCAATGTGAATGACTCGGTCACGAAGTCGAAATTCGATAACCTCTATGGTTGCCGAGAGTCCTTGGTCGATGCCATCAAGCGCGCCACCGATGTCATGATCGCGGGCAAGGTCGCGGTGGTTTGCGGCTATGGGGACGTGGGCAAGGGCTCAGCGCAAGCCTTGCGCGCTCTGTCTGCGCAAGTGTGGGTCACCGAAATCGATCCTATCTGTGCGCTGCAGGCCTCGATGGAAGGCTATCGGGTCGTGACCATGGATTACGCCGCGGATAAGGGCGATATTTTCGTCTCCGCCACCGGCAATTTCCACGTGATCACGCACGATCACATGGCGCGCATGAAGGATCAGGCCATCGTCTGCAACATCGGGCACTTCGACAATGAGATTGAAGTCGCAGCGTTGCGACAGCACACCTGGGAGAACATCAAGCCGCAGGTGGACCATATTATTTTCCCTGATGGCAAGCGGATCATTTTGCTCGCCGAGGGCCGCTTGGTGAATTTGGGCTGCGGCACCGGCCACCCTTCTTACGTCATGAGTTCATCGTTCGCCAATCAAGTGCTGGCGCAAATCGAGCTCTACGCCAACACGAAGAAATATCCCATCGGCGTGTATGTTTTGCCGAAGCACCTGGATGAGAAGGTGGCGCGGCTGCAGCTTTCCAAACTGGGTGCGCAATTAACCGAGCTCACGGACGTGCAGGCGAAATATATCGGCGTCGAGAAGCAGGGGCCCTACAAAGTTGACCAGTATCGCTACTAGCGAGTGCAGCGTGGCATCGCCCGTAACCTCGAAAAAGCTCTACGCCGACGCGCCGTCGGCGCTGCAGGGCGTGGTCAAGGACGGTATGACCTTGATGTGCGGCGGCTTTGGAACCTGCGGCATCCCCGAGAATTTGATCGATGCCTTGCATGCCTCGGGCGTCAAGGGCCTCACGGTGATTTCCAATAACGCAGGGCTGGATGGGGTCGGCTTAGGCCTGCTGCTCGAGGCGCATCAGATTCGCAAGATGATCTCCTCCTATGTGGGCGAGAATAAGGAGTTTGAGAGGCAATACCTGGCAGGCGAAGTCGAGGTCGAATTCAACCCCCAGGGGACCATGGCCGAACGTATTCGCGCGGGCGGCGCAGGAATCTATGCATTCTTCACCAAGGTGGGCGCGGGTACGCTCGTGGCCGAGGGCAAGGAAACCCGCAGCGTCGCTGGAGAGACGTACATTTTGGAGACAGGACTTGTAGCCGATGTGTCGCTGGTGAAGGCCTGGAAGGGCGATACCGAGGGCAATCTCATCTATCGCAAGACGGCGCGTAATTTCAATCCGAATATGGCCACGGCCGGACGCATAACCGTGGCGGAGGTCGAAGAACTGGTGGAGCCCGGTGTGTTGGACGGGGACAGCATCCATACGCCAGGCATATTCGTGCACCGAATCGTTCAAGGGCCTCGCTATAAAAAACTCATCGAGAAGCGCACCGTACGCAAGCGCCAGGAGGCCTCGCGTGCCCTGGTCTCGTGAGGCTTTAGCGGCGCGCGCCGCGCGCGAGCTGCAGGACGGCTTTTACGTCAACCTCGGGATTGGAATTCCGACCTTGGTGGCCAACTACATTCCGGAGGGCATGAATGTCGTGCTGCAATCGGAAAACGGCATGCTGGGCACGGGTCCCTTCCCCTTCGAAGGGGAAGAGGATGCCGATCTCATCAACGCCGGCAAGCAGACCGTCACGGCGTTGCCGATGACTTCCTATTTCTCGTCCGCGGACAGCTTCGCGATGATCCGCGGCGGTCACATTGATTTCGCTGTGCTGGGGGCCATGGAAGTGGCTGAAAATGGCGACTTGGCGAATTGGATGGTGCCCGGCAAAGTCGTCAAGGGCATGGGCGGCGCCATGGACTTGGTGGCCGGCGTCAAGCGTGTGGCGGTGGTGATGGAACACACCTCCAAGGACGGTGAGTCGAAATTCAAGAAACGCTGCGAATTGCCGCTGACCGGCGTGAACTGCGTCGATATGCTGATCACGGATCTCGGCGTGTTTTCACGATCGAGCCGAAAGGATTTGTTTAGGCTGGTCGAACTCGCGCCCGGCGTATCGCGCGAGGAAATCAAACGCAAAACGCCGGCGGCGTATTTGGAATAGCTCTGCCTGGACCGCGGCAGGCTAGATTGCCGCTGCTCGCAAGCTCGCGCGACGCTGTTGTTCCTCGCGCACATCCGCATCGGATAAACCCGTGTTTGCGGCGATGATGTCGACGAGACGGTGGGCCGGATCCTTGGGCAACGTCACTTCGTGAATACGTTCCCAAATGCGAATTCGTTCTTCGGCGGTCTTCAGGCGTGAGGACTGCTCCGCTAAGTCCATGCGGCGTCGTTCGGCGGCTTCAGCTTGCTGATGCACCAGACGCGCCCTGAAATCCATCATGGGATCTTCGGGCGAGGAGTTCGAGGGTCGCCCCAGGCCGGGGTTCGGTTTGTATTGATTCACGAGAGTCTCCTTGAGATCGCCCCAAGGTAACACTGTATCGCTCATCGCGAGCCAGTTTCGCTCGGCAAGCCGGATCAGGCAGTGCCGCTAAGAATGCTGCCTCGCCAGATTTGGCCACCGCTGGACATAGTCGGCCTGTTCGCTGGTTTCCGGCACTTTGGGCCAAATGGCGGCGCGCGCACTGCGCCGCCAAAGCGAGTTCACATGCTCGAGCGCCGCTTTCCCGTCGCCTTGCTGTTCCGCCAAATAGCAGCCGATGATGAGATTGGTGCGCCCGATGCCGGCACGGCAATGCACGTAGATGCAACGTTTGGCCGCCAAACCAATGCGAATATCCGAGAGCAGTCGCTTGATCGGTGCACTGAGGGCAGGCACACCGTGATCCGGGATCGGGCAGCGCAGGTATTTCACATGGAATGGCAACAGATGACGGTAGGGCGGCAGTTCGCCTTCTTCGGTGAGGTCGATGAAATAATCGATACCCGCTTCCTGCACGCGCGCAAGTTGAGCGCGAGATTCGCTGAAGTCGGCGCTCGCAGGATATCCGCCCGCCAGTAAGCGACCGGGAATTACCCAGTACGAATTGGGGGGCGTTGACTCGAGCGCGTAGTTGAAATTGCTGGGGCCCATTTGCGATCGGTGACATGCACCTGGGCCCGATGTTATCAGATGGTCTTGTTTCCTATGTTGGACATCGAGCTTTCGACGCCGTCCGAGTTATAGGCGGCCACAGCGAAGTAGTAGGTTCCCGGCGCCAAGCCGGATACCGTGTATGTCGTCGATGAGGCTCCGGCAACATCAACCGCATTGTCGAAACTGCTCGGGTCGGTGCTGTAGTAAATGTGATATCCGGTAAGACCTGCGATTGGGGTGCCATCCTCGTTATTCGTTGGCGGAGTCCAAGACAATGCGGCCGATCCGACTGCACCCGCTGGTTCAACCGTCACGGTGAAGGGGCCAATCGAGGCGCTCTTGGCGCCATCGCTCACGGAAATGGTGATGCTGGGCGTCTGACCCTGGTCGCTCGCCGTTGGCGTCCCACTCACCGCGCCTGTGGTGGCGTTAAAACTCATCCAGCTTGCCGCGCCTTGGATGCTAAAGGTAACGCCTGTGCCGGTGACTGAAGCCGTGGGTTTGAAAGAGTAAGCGCTGCCCACCGCTGCATTGGACGGCGGTGTGCCCTGAAGCGAAATGCCTGCAGCGCCAGCGGATCCGCTCGGCGCGCTCGAGGAAGCGGCCCCGGTACTCGGGGCTCCGGTGTCGCAAGCCGTCAACAGTAATGCAGCGGCAAACAATATTGCCAAGCGCGGTTGTCTGATTGCGGCCCCGATATCAAGCATGCTGTCGCTCCACGTTTTGAATGTGCAGCGCATTTAATTCGGTGATAAACGTAGGCGCAACCTGTCGTCGATTAGGGACGATTTCCTACATGCGGTTAGGTAGATGCTGTCTCGATTTAGCGAATGCACGATAAAGATGTGAGCAGCAGCACGCTCCTTACGGTTTCTTCATTTCTGTTATGTGAATTTTTCTAGGGCGCTGCTATCTGAGGCAAGGTAATATGCAGTGGTGACTAACAACAAAATTTTTAGATTCGAGACATTCCTCACAGTCTTGATCTTGGGTGTGTTCACGCTGACCGCTAGCGCGTTTGCGGCGGAAGCGCCGTCGAAGAGTGCCGTATCGCCGGATTATGTGATTGGTCCTGGCGACACGCTCGAGGTGTTCGTCTGGCGAAATCCAGACCTATCGGTCACGGTACCGGTGCGTCCGGACGGAAAGATTTCAACGCCCCTGGTTGAGGACATGGTGGCCGTCGGCAAGACGCCGTCGCGTCTGGCGCGTGATGTTGAAACCGCACTCGGTGTTTATGTCAAATCTCCGCAGGTCAATATCATCGTCACGATACCGGCGAGCGCCTTCAGCCAGGTCAAAGTCATCGGCCAAGTGAAGAATCCGCAGGCGGTGCCTTATCGCCAAGGGATGACGGTCATCGATGCGGTGCTCGCAGTCGGCGGCTTGACCCAATTCGCCGCCGGGAATCGCGCGCGCGTAGTGCGTAACGTGAATGGCAAGTCTCAGGAGTTTAAGATCAAACTTGCGGCTATCTTGAACAATGGTGACATGACGCAAAACATGGCGCTGCAACCTGGGGACGTGGTGGTCGTTCCGGAAACACTTTTCTGAGGCGATCCCCATGAAGACCTGGCTAGAGCAATTATTCGAAGAGATTGGCAGCGCGTGGCGTTTTCGCTGGGCCGCGCTGGTTGCGGCCGCCGTGGTTGCCGTTGCCGGATGGCTGCTGGTGTTCGCGTTGCCGGATCGCTACGAAGCGATCGCGCGGATATTCGTCGATACCCGCACGGCATTGAAGCCCGCGCTCAAAGGTCTGACCACTGACCAGGAATTCGATGCGCAGATCAATTTCGTCCGTCAGTCGCTCCTCACGGGACCGCAATTGGAGAAGATCGCCGCTGACACTGGCGTGTTGTCAAGCAATGTTACGGACCCGCGCAAGCGCACCCACATACTGAATGCGCTCAGCGACCGCATTACGCTGGCCGTGACCAGCGCCGGCAATCAAGGCGATGAGCGCAGCACGGCCGGAACGATTTACAGCTTTCGCTACCTGGATGACAGCCGCGAACGCAGCTTGCGCGTGGTGGATACGTTGTTGAACACGTTTGTGGAACAGACCCTGGGAGGTAAGCGTGCGGGTTCACAGAATGCGCAGAAATTTCTGGATGCGCAGATCAAGGATTACGCTAAGCGCCTGGCCGTCGCCGAAGATCGACTGGCGGCTTTCAAAAAACAAAACGTGGGGCTTATGCCGAGCGAGCAGGGCGGTTACTTCACTCAATTACAAACCGAAACGGATGCGGCAAAAAAGGCCGACACTGACCTGTCCATTGCGATCAGTCGCCGTGAGGAGTTAACCAAGCAATTGCGCAGCGATACGGCTGTCTCAGCTGCCGGCGTGCCCCTGATCGGCGGACAGGGGGCGAGGAGCGGCGATACGGCGTCTCAAATTCGCGAAGCGCAGGCGCGATTGGATGAGTTACTGCAAAGATTCACCGAGAAGCATCCCGATGTCATCGCCACGCGCGCGAGTCTGGAAGATCTTAAAAAACGCCGGGCCATCGAAATCGACAGCCTGCGCCGCGGCGATGCCAGTGCGGTTGCCGCCAGCGGGGCGGCCAACAATCCGGTGTATCAAAGCATCCAGCTAGAGCTTAATAGGGTGGATGTCGAAATCGCGGCGTTGCGCCGCCAATCCGCGCAGCATCAGGCCACGGTGGCCGAACTGCGTAAGCGATTGAACAGCGCGCCTCAAGTCGAAGCCGAGTTCCAGCAGTTGAATCGTGATTATGACGTCAACAAGGCGGAGTACACAGCGCTGGTGGAAAATTATCAGAAGGCTCGGCTCGGGGAACAAGCGGATAACGCGGGCTCGGTTCGTTTTGAAGTGGTGCAGCCGCCGGTAGCGCCCGTTGAACCGGCCTGGCCGAAGCGGAACCTGTATCTGGCTGCGGTTTGGCTTTTAGCCTTAGGGGCGGGCGTGGCGACGGCGTATGGATTGCACAGGCTGCGCCCAGTGGTGAATTCGGCGCGCGGCATAAGTGAAATTACCGGTTGGACGCAACTAGGAGCCGTGGGTGAAGCATTCCCCGCTCGATATTCAGCTCTACTTCGGAGTCATGTGAGGAAGTTTTCTGCGGCGGCCGCTGGTTTAGTCGTCGCTCTTGGTATCGTACTGCTGTTGAACTTGGCGGGCGCACGCATAAGCTTCCAAGCCGTAAAAGTGCTGGTGAACTCATGAGCCTGATTGAACAAGCGTTGCTACGAGTGAAACGAGCCGCGGGCCAGGATGTGGTGCACGAACCTCGAATTAATCCGATCGGAAGCCTCGAAGCGGATGGCGCAGCCGGCGCGACATCGGCAACTCGACTCATCATAGACCTGAACTCTCTGCGCGCGGCGGGCTACCTCCCTGAGGTCGCAATGGATCGGCAGTTTGCGGATCAGTACCGCCAGATCAAGCACCCGCTGATCAAGAGGGCGCTGGCGGCTGGCGCCGCAGATGATGACTCACGTGTCATCATGGTGACGAGCGCAATAGCAGGTGATGGCAAGACATTTACGAGCATCAACCTCGCCCTCAGCATGGCGCGCGAGCGGGATGTGAGCGTTCTGTTGATAGATGCAGACTCCCCGAAACCGCATGTCAGTAGGATCTTCGGGCTGCAAGGAGAGCCCGGTCTCTTGGATGCACTGGTCGATGACAGCGCGGCCGTGCAGTCGCTGGTCGTGCCCACCGACGTACGCGGATTATCCGTCTTGCCGGCCGGTACACCGGCAGCAGGGTCCACTGAACTCTTAAACAGCAAACGCATGCGCCAGATCATCAAGACTTTATCTCAGGATCCGCGCCGCATTCTGCTTCTGGATTCCGCCCCCTTGCTTGTGACCACAGAGGGTCGCGCGTTGATGAATGTCGCCGGCCAGATCGTGCTTGTCGTTCGTGCCGGGCAGACACCAACGCAGGCGGTCCAGGACGCAATTGCCCTGTTCGGCGACCATCAAGCCGGCGGCATCGTGCTCAATGACGCGACGATTGGCATGGTCGATCGCTATGCGGGCTATGGAACCTACGGGACCTACGGCGATGCGGGCCTGGCGAAGCAGTAAATTTTTCTTTCCCGTGCTTCTCCTACCCGGGTCTCTGCTGGCTCAGGCGGTGGCACCTAATCAATCGGACAATGTGGCTCCGGTGCGGGGCGGCCAGCTTGGAACCCTGACCTATGGCGCGGACATCGGGCTCGGCGAAACGGACAATGCGACGCAGGTGAACTCCGGAAAGGTCAGCCAGACCATTGCTTTGGCCGATGTCGATTTCAATGTCAAGGAGGAGACTCGACGGTTCGACTTCGCAGCCCGAGGTAATTTCACGGAACTTGATTACTTGCAGCACGCGTTTAGTAACCAAGTTATCGGCCGTTTCGACGGGGTGGGTCAATTCGCGATTATTCCGGAGCGCTTATCGTGGGTGCTGCAAGACGACTGGGGCCAGGCGCAAATCGATCCATTCACATCCCTCACGCCGAACAATCAAGAAAACGTCAATTACGTTACGACGGGCCCCGATTTGGCTTTGAGGTTAGGTACCCTTGGCTTCATCGATGCAACGGCGCGCTACGGGCGAGCCGACTACCAGATCAGCCCATTTAGCAGCAATCGATTTATCGGTAGTGTCGTTTTCGGCCGGCAACTGTCGGCGCAATCGACAGTTTCCCTGGATGGTAGTACTGCTCGTGTGCTGTTCGACAATACTGCCGTGAATGGCGATTTCACGCGCAGCAGTGCCTTTGTTCACTACGACGTGCACGCTGCCCGAACCGATTTTCTTGCGAACTTGGGTGCGACCACGTACCACCAGGATGCGATTACATCGTCTACTGGCATTTTGATTCTACCCGGCGTGACGACAGTGCCTGAAGGCGCTCGTTCCCAAACGGGCCCGCTCGTGAAGCTGGACCTATCCCGCAAGCTCTCGCCGGCAGCCTCTCTATCGTTGGATGCCGGCAGAGACATTACAGATGGAACCGTTGGGTTCAGCACCTTGCCCAACGGCACAGTTGGCGCAATCGGTAAGCCAGGAGCGATCGGCACTCCTTACGCCTTTGGGGCCGCGCCCGCCGCCGTTATATCCGCTAATTACACGGTTACCTATGGATCACTAACCTGGCAATACAAACGTGATCGCACGACCGTCAGCGCCACGGGCAGGTGGGAAAAAGACACTTACGGTGGCCAACCGTTGCTCAATCTTACGCACGATTCCGCGAATATTGTCGTCGAGCGCCGCATGACTCGGGCGTTGAGCGCTCAGCTTCTGGGCACGTATTTCAAGAGCGATTATGCGAATCTCGACTTCAGGGAGACTGATACGGTGATCGGCGGGGCGCTTGCTTACAGGCACGGTCCGTGGCTCGTAGTGCGGCTACGATACGATCACATATCTCGATCGCCTTTCGGCGGCATTACCAATGGCACAGGCTACGATGAAAATCGCGTGTTCTTAACCGTTGGCTATCGACCTTTTCCAGATGACACGTTTGCAAATCAAACATCGACCGACCAGGTCAATGAATATCCTTCAGGTGTCCCGCGCTAACCCCCCAGCTCGTGACGGCTTCCCCTGTCGGCCACGTCTTTGATTAGCGCGATAAGCGCTCGATAGTTTCTAGGGCCGTCAAAGTGTGTCTCGACGCGGCGTCGTCCGGCAATTCCCATTGCACGACGCCGCGTTGGATTCTCACCTAATTCGCGAATAGCCTCGCTTAGCGCCTGGGGCGAGTTGGGCGG
>DASWUU010000055.1:0-32830 GCA_036401515.1 Steroidobacteraceae bacterium | reverse complement strand
CCGGCTGAGCCGCCGGCGGATGCGGTAATCGCTGTGACGCTCGCACCGGCGGCAAATTCAAAGCTGCCGCTTTCAAATTCGGACAGCGCGCGTTTATCTTCAAAGAAGATGATCTGACTGTACGCCTTGCCTCCCGCCTGGAAGCCAACGCTGCCCTGGGTCATGGTCGTGTCCCCGATTAGCCGCCCATGGACATACACTCTGCCTTTACCTAGCGCCACCCCCACAATGAAACCACCCTCACCGACTGTGGGAAATACCGCGTAGGCGTAACTTTTCCGAAAATAGGCCGCGCTGGCGCCAGACTTCTTGAAGACCGCAACTGCATCGGAATAATTATCCGCAACTGCAACGCTACCGGTGAATAAGAAGCCAAGAACCAGGATGTGCATAAGCTTGTTCATTTCTTCGTCTCCCTTACCTTTGATTGGTATTAGCAATGGCGCGGAGCGCAACAGCCGCTAACTTAAGCTCAAGCATACGACCCCAGAGAGTTCGGCCTTGTAGGACCTACGAAGAAATTGATGTGAGAATTAAATCTCAGCGTGGTCGGATCGAAGTCGGCGAAACCATCGACTCCTTAGAGCGACTCATCGTTTAGCTTTTTCCCGGCGTGGGCTTCTTCGACATGCATAAGAAAAACTTGAGTTAAATACTTCCAGCTCCGCGGTTTTCTCCAGCAAAGCGCGCGGCACTTCGAAAAGTAATCTTCTGCTCTTGAACACGGCAGACTGCGCGTGGGCTTAACCCAAATTCGTCCACCTATAGATAAAGAGATTTTGTCCGAAGACCTCGACGAAATTAGTCCCCGGCGTTCAAGGCCCGAGTGCGCAGTCGGCCCTCGTAATCGCGCTTTCCGAGCGGCACACCCCGCGTGCGCAGAATGTCGTAGGCGGTGACGGTGTGGAAATGGAAGTTGGGCAGCGAAAACGAGAGGATGAGGGTCTCTGACGTGAAGGCGAGCCTCCGCGGGCCGATCTGAAGATCTAGGTCCTTGCCCGCCCAACCATTGACTTCGTCGGGGGTGAACGCCTCCAGCGTCGTTTCCGCCTTGCCGATCATGGCCTGCAGCTCGGCGAAAGGGACCGGTCCGACCAGGGCGGGGGGGGAGAACAGGCCGGTCTTCACGGCCTCCAATCCCCACACGGAATGGTGCCACGCCGCTTCAATCTGGAAATGGAAGGGCGCCATGTCGTCGAAGAGCCGGGCGTGCACGAAGTCGTCCGGATCGGCGCCGGCCTCGGCACAATGCCTCGCCGCGCGGTCGAGGAAGCCCCCGACGGCCCTCAGGGTCTGCAGGAAGGTCGGCACGCTGAGGTCGTAGAGTGACGTCGCCATCGGTTTTCCTCTAAAACTACTGAGAATTCCGCGCTATCCGCTGGCCGGCTCCAGCCGCAATACGCGTCCATCGGTATCGTCCGTGCAGGCATAAATGTAGCCGTCCGGCGCGGCGCGCACGTCGCGAATTCGCCAGTGCAGATCGTTGAGCAATTGTTCTTGTTCGATGACGTTTCCGTGTTCATCCAAATGGACACGGCGCAAATGCTTAAACGCTAACGCTCCGACGAAAAGATCGCCGTGCCATGCAGGAAATCTATTACCGTGATATATCGCAAGTCCCGAGGGAGCGATCGACGGCGACCAGTAGATCACCGGCTGCTCAAGTCCCTCTCGCTGCGTATACGGCGAGACATAGGCGCCTGAGTAGTCCATGCCATAAGTTATTACTGGCCATCCATAGTTTCTGTGCGCCACGATGATGTTCAATTCATCGCCGCCACGGGGACCATGCTCTGTTTCGTATAGCCGTCCGCTTTGGGCGTCGAAGATCAAACCCTGACCGTTTCGGTGGCCCCAGGTGTAGATTTCCGGACGAACGGAAGCTTGTCCGACGAATGGATTGTCCTGCGGTACGCTGCCGTCTTCGTTCAGACGCACGATCTTCCCCAGATCGGACGTCAGGTCCTGCGCTTTCTCGCGATATTCGAATCCTTCGCCGATGGTTAGCGCGAACGTACCGTCGGGGAGGAAGGCCAATCGGCCACCGTAGTGGTTGTCAGTATCCTTCAAAGGCATTGCCTTGAAGATCACGTGCAAGTCTTGGAGCATGCTGCCGTCGAAGCGGGCCCGCGCCACTTGCGTACCATTGGCGGCCTTGGTTCCCGCCGCATACGTGAGATAGACAATATGGTTCTGTGCGAAATTCGGATGCAGAACGATGTCGAACAGTCCAGCTTGGCTTCCGGTATGCACGACAGGAACACCGCCGATCGGCTCAGGTTGCAGCGAGCCGCCTTTAATCAGGCGCAACCGGCCCACTCGCTCTGTCACCAAAATCGAACCGTCTGGTAAAAACGCCATCGACCACGGATGATCCAGCCCTTTGGCGATCTCGGTGACCTTATAACCGTTCTTGATCAGTTTGGCCGGTTGCGGCGGAGGCGGAGGTCCGCGCACCGGTTCGGGTGCCAGGTCGGCAGCCCTTACACAAATCGCCACCGACATCGCGCCGATTAGAATCGACACGCGCATGCCAGTCCCTCGGTCTGAACGATCATCCGCTATGATAGACGTCGCCTCTTGGCAGGAATCGTTCATGAGACAGCCGTGGAAAGCTTGGATGCTACGCCGGGTAGTCGCGTTTGTCGTTGCTGCTGTCGCGATGGTGCTGTTGGGCTCGGCCGCCCACTCGTATTTCGTTCAACGGGCATGGTCCATCGCCGCAGGCCTCGCCTCCGGAGCGGGGCCAGCCGCGATTCCATTCGCCGATCGTCTCTCTTGGGCCGCGCATGACGTTGTCGGGATGCTTCTGCCTTACAGCACCGTGACCTCGATCGCCTTGTTGATTGGTTTCTTGATTGCCGGCGCACTGGCTCGTTTCACTGGTTTTCGGATGCTGATCTTCAGCGTCGCCGGCGCGTTGGCCCTCTTCGTGCTCTTCACGATCTTGAAAAGTGTGCTGGGAACGGTGGGCATCTTCGGGGCGCGCGGGCCGCTCGGCCTCGCGGCGCAGATGGCAGCGGGCGCGGTTGCAGGCGCGCTCTTCGCGCGACTCAGCAGGCCTCCCACGATAAGGTGATACCCGGATGCTACTATCACCCAGGTTTCATGTTTCTCGACGCGGAGTGGTTATGAGACGGATTCCACTGCTGGCCGCACTGTGCTGCTTATCCGCCGGCGGCTGCGGGTACGTAGCGGAGCACTCCGCACCCAAGAAACAAGCCGCAACGTCGCGCAGCGTCGAGGCGGTGAACGCCGACGAGCTGTTCTGGAAAACCTTCCATGGCGGCGAGTACGACCAAATCACCCCGGCGCTCGAGGCGCAGACGGCTGCCTATCTCGCCAATCCGAATGATGCCGTGACCGCTGCCCACACCGGGTGGCTGCACATCTGGCGCATCTCGGAAAGACGGCGCTTGGATTCCTCGCCGGCCACCATTACCGACGACGCCACGCTCTCTCGCCAATATTTTCAGCAAGCAGTGGAGCTTGACCCGAGCGACGCCCGCTATCTCGGCTTTCTGGCAAGCGCCACACTTGCCGAGGGCAGCATCCACCACGACGAAGCCGAGACCCGGCGGGGTTATTACATCATGCTCGATGCGATCAAGGCGTGGCCGGAATTTAATCTCTTCACGGCCGGCTATACGATGAGCTCACTGCCGGCATCCTCCACGCGCTATAAACAAGCGCTGGAATGGGAGTGGCAGAACCTCGATGCCTGCGCCGGCGAGAAGGTCGACCGAAACACGGGTGCCTATGCTAAGTATATGAAGCTCGCCACTGATAAGGGGCCCAAGCGAGTGTGCTGGAACTCAAGCTTGGCGCCGCATAATTTCGAGGGCTTTTTCCTTAACATGGGTGATATGGAGGTCAAGTCGGGCAACTGGCAGAGAGGCCGCAAGCTCTATGAGAATGCCAAGCTTTCGACTACGTACGCCCAGTGGGCCTACAGTCAGGTTCTTGAGGAACGTATTCAGAACGCGCAGCAAAACGTCGCCTTGTTCAGTGCAACTCCCGGCGTCCCCTCCTCGAAGGGCCCGAGCATGATGGGGTCTTCTCGCTATGCATGTGCTGCGTGCCACCAGGTGTGAGCGGGCCCTGTGGGTAATGAATTAAAACCTAAGGGCTGCCGGGGACGGTCGCGGGTGTTCCATCGGACCAATTGCCGACAGGTACCATAAAAATGGTCTCGGGCTCTGGTGAGTCGTGATGCTCCGTGTCCAACAGGACCGGAGATCCGTGCAGATTCGCGCCCCAATTGGCGGCGTCCGTTTTGGGAACATGAAACATCAGATGGGGATGCCAGTGTCCCGCCTCATCCTTCAGATAGCCGTCCTTAGACATCATGTAGGACATCGCACCGGCTTCGGGCATAGGCAGCTCTTTGTGCGTAACGACGGCTCGTATACGCTCGTTTATCTGAGATTTTGACAGTCCTGCTAATGCCAGCTCCGTTGTTTTGACGGTAAACGGTAGAATGGATCGCGTCGCCGGGGGGTTGTAACAGATCGGCCCCCGCATTTTGGGGTTCCAAAAGTCCGTACTATCGAACGGCGACATCCACGATCGTTCCACCAGACATGTAAAACCGTTGCTGCCTTGTATAACCGCCTCATACCCATGCCGTGCCAGCACCAGGACCGTCGCATGATCGGAGATCGCTGCCGGAGCTGCGCTCCGCGCCAAGATAATCTCCGCTTGCCGATCCGGTATGAGGTACTGATCAAGCGGCGCCATCTTCGGATAAGGCGTCACGGTTGTCTGACCGTGCGCTTGCCAACAGGCGCAGAGCCCGATGAGCATTCCGATCTTGCGCCATGAATTTGTCTTAAATTTCTCTTGGTTCACTGTTCTTGCTCCCTAATAGGCCGCAGCACGCAAAGAGGTGATCGCGATTCCCGTACGCGGTCCGCATCATCACCTGCCATTTCCCTACGACGAACGAGACGACTTGTTTTCGACGCACCCGCCCTCGGCCGAAGCACGAGGGGCCTGCCGCTGAGTGCGTTCGAGGCACAGCCTACGTGCCACCGAACGGTGGAAATCGCGCCATGGTCTCAAGATCTCCCAAGTCAATGTCGTTGCGCACGTAGAGCTTGCTCGCATCTCGCACCGGCTGGTGGTCCCATGGGGTGTATCGGCCCGCGCGCAGCGCGCGGTAGACGAGATGCCGGCGCCGCTGACTCTCGAGGACGGCGGCATGAATTGCCGGCAGATTCCAGCGCTCGCCGACCTCGGCGAGAAACTCGCGTACCTGGGCGGCATGCCGTTCCGAATGAGCCAGATTCTCGAGCTCGTCCGGATCCTCGGTGAGATCGTACAGCTGGTCCGGGTCGCCTGGTGAATGGACGAACTTGAAGCGTCCGCGTTTAATCATCACCAAGGGAGCCACCGCACCTTCGGCGAGATATTCGCCGATCACCTCGTCGTGACCGGATCCGCCGTGCATCTCGGCCAGGAGACTGCGGCCGTCGAGGACAGTCGCGCGATTGTCAAGGTTGCACCCCGCGAGCTCCATGAGGGTCGGCGCCACATCAACGAGCGACGCAGAGCCCGCAACGCGGCGCGCTGGGAGCAGACCAGGGGCGTGGACGATCAATGGAATGCGGCAGGCGGGCTCGAAGAAATTCATTTTGTACCAAAGTCCCCTCTCGCCGAGCATGTCGCCGTGATCGGCGAGTACGAGCACCACGGTGTTATCGGCGAAACCCGAGTCGCCCAGCGCCGATAGCAGGGAGCCGAACTGATCGTCGACATACGATACGGCGCCGTAGTAGGCGCGACGCGCGGCGCGAGTCTGGGTCTCGTTCACGGGCAGAAGGTCCAGCCCGATAACGTGACGCAGCCGCCGCGAGTGCGGATCGAGCCGCGCGGACGACGCGGGCACCCGAGGCATGTCGATGTCGATGCCGGCGTAACGGTCCCAGTAGATCTGTGGAATCACGTAGGGATCGTGTGGATGGGTGAGCGAAGCGACCATGCAGAACGGACGCCGATCCTTGCTGCGCGCCAGGTCGAAAATCTTCTGGCGCGCCTGAAACGTGGCGTCATCATCGAAGTCGATCTGATTGGTACGTGCGCAAGGGCCCGCCTGGGTCACGGAGTGCATGGTGTGATACCAGCTCGGTCGCTCGCCGAACCGCGTCCAGTCCGGTGTCCAGCCGAAGTCCGCAGGATAAATATCCGTGGTCAGGCGTTCCTCGAAACCGTGCAGCTGATCCGCGCCGCAGAAATGCATTTTGCCGCTGAGTACCGTCTGGTATCCGGCCGCGCGCAGATAATGTGCGAATGTCGGTACCTGCGAGGGGAATTCCGCGGCGTTGTCGTATGCTCCGATGGCCGACACTTGACGGCCCGAGAGAAAAGAGAAGCGCGAGGGTGCGCACAGCGGGCTGTTGCAATAGAAGGAGTCGAACACCACGCCGGACTTTGCCAATGCATCGATGTGGGGCGTTTTGGCAACGCGGTTGCCGTAGGCCGGCAACGCCCGCGCGGTAAGCTGGTCGGCCATGAGGATCAGGAAGTTGGGACGGTCAGGCAAAATTTTCTCCCGGAAAGGCGCGTTCTGCGCGGGAATATATCCCGGCCCGGTCCAAACGAAATCGATTCTTGGCGACACGGTTTGTGAGATCACAGAATCGTAACCCTTGAATGGCCTCAAAGTCCGGGGCCGTAGGTCGATCTGGGTGCGGAGGCAATAATGAAACGGTACCGTTGCGTTTCTACCGAGCATAGGGTATGTTCGCGATCGCCCCTCATCCCCCCACTTTCAGGAGAGCGCCATGGCCGGACTCAAAAAGCTGGTTCTTGCAACGGCGGCGGCAGCCGCGATCGCCTGTGCGCCTATGGTGTCGGCGTCGGCGCATGGATACGGATACGGACACGGACATTTCGGATGGGGATTGGGACGAGGCCTGCTCGGCGCGGCGGCGGCTGTCGTTACGCTGCCCCTGGTGATTGCGGGCGCCGCGTTATCCGCCGTGGCGGACTCCGCGATTCCCCAATACGCACCGGCTCCCGCGTACCCCCAGTACTACGCACAGCCGCCGGTGCCTTACCCTGCGCCTAACGTCTACTATGCACCGCCATCCGCCTATTACGCGCCGGCATCTCGCGGCTATTATTCGGTGCCGCGACCGGCTTACGCTCCTCGCCCTGGCTATTACGGCGGCTACGCGGCCGGCCACCCTGCTTACTCAAGCCCGGGTTACTATGGCGCGCGTCAGTATGGTTACCCTCACCGCTAATTAGATGCCTCGCAAGGCGAGCAAAGCCGTCGCTCGCGGCGGCCGGCCCTCGCGCGCCGATGCCTTACGCCTGCGCGATCGCATACTGGACGCGGGGACCGAGTTGTTTTTCGCGGAGGGCTACGGCTCGACCAGCATCGAAGCGGTAGCGAATGTTGCTGGAATTTCCAAGCGCACGTTCTACGATCGTTTCGAGGACAAAGCGGCCTTGTTCGCAGCGGTGGTGCATCGGATCATCGAGCGCATCCGACCTCCACCGGAAGTGCCTTTACTCGAGGGCACGTCGTTAGCGCATATTCTGCATCGCCTCGCATTATTGATCTTGCGCGCGGCGCTCGCGCCGCAGGCGCTGGCATTGCATCGACTGGTCAATGCGGAATCCGCGCGCTTCCCCGAGCTCGTGAGGGCGGTCGCGAGCGACGGCAGCACTCATGAGGCGACCAGCCTCATTGGCGACTTGCTTGCTCGGGAACTCCCGGCCCTGAGGCTCGCGGACGAAAACCGTGAATTTGCCGCCGCGCAGTTCATTTTCATGGTCGTCACCGTGCCGCAGCGTCGCGCCATCGGGTATGGGACGCCGATGACCGCCGCCGAACTCGATGCCTGGGCCGCCAAGGTGGTGCATTTGTTCTTGAACGGATGCCGCGGCCTATGAGAAGAGAGGAGAACGCTGCCCCAGAGACCATCAACATCCGCTTGGCGGGAGCCTCCGATGCTGCAAAACTTGCACAAGCGCATGTGGCCTCTTGGGTTGAAAGCTACCGCGGCATTGTTCCGGATTCTCTGCTCGCCTCTCTGTCAGTCGAACGGCGCGCTGAATCTTGGCTGCGGATCCTGGATGACCCCGCAAAAGAGAAAGACACCATGGTCACTGTCGCCGAACTTGGTGGTGAGCTCGTGGGATTCGGCGCGTGCAGTGCGCAACGCACAGAAGGCCTCGTAGCCGATGGCTACGATGGCGAGATTGGCGCCATTTATGTTCTCCGAGCGTATCAACGCCGAGGCATCGGCAAAAGGCTGATACATCGCATCTGCGAAATTAAGGCGCGGCCTTTGTCGGTTTGCGGCGCGTTAACGTGAGGGTTGACATCGACAACGCGATAAACGCTCCGACACCGACCGCGATGCCGTTTACGGGTACCTTTAGGAATACAGCCGCTGAGTAGCCGCTAACCAGCGCAAGCATGCTTAAGTTCTCGAACATGTTCTGAATGGCAATTGCCGAGCCCGTTCCGACCCCGCCGTCACCTTCTTTTTGTAAGATGGCATCCAGCGGAACAACGAAAAATCCACTGCATATACCCACGAAAGCCATCAAGGCGAACGCGAGGGGCACTGTGTTAACAAGAGGCAATAGACACACACCGAATCCGATCAAAACGCCGGCAGGGAGTGCTCGATGAACATGTTGGAGTCGCACGAAACGAGCGGCAAGAGCGGCGCCGACTACGATTCCGGCGGCGACCATGCTCGTTAAAAATCCCGGCAATGAATTGTTTGTCACTTTGAGCGCTACTGGCACCCAGGCAATTATGAGGAAGCGCAGGGCAGCTCCTGCGCCCCAGAAGAGTGACGTACCTATTACGGCCAGTCGCGCATTTGGTCTCTTTAAGAGAGAGCGGGTCTGCGAGGCAAAGGACTTGAGGCTTGAGATAATGGAGTGGCCCATAGTTCGGACGGCATTCTTATGGGTCGGCGGAATGAGAAGCGCGCTCAGCGCTGAGGCACAGTAGCAACCGGTGATCGCGGCTAACGCGCCCTCAACGCTCCAGTCCGTCAGTGTCCCGCCAGCTATTGCGCCTAGCAATATTGCCGCAATCGTCGAAGCTTCTAAGATGCTATTGGCTTTGACGAGCTGCTCCGGAACTACGAGCTCGCCCAAGATTGCATACTTGGCCGGCGAGTTGGCCGCCGCGCCGGCGCCTACCAGCGCGTAGCTGAAGAAGGGGTTCGCGTGCAGGCACATGCTTAAGCCCCCAATAAACTTGAGTGTATTGGCATAAAGCATGACGCGCCCTTTGGGACGCGCATCGGCGAACACGCCGACAAATGGCGCGAGCAATATGTATGCGCCAACGAAGAACGCTTGAAGAAGCGGGCCGCTCCACGAGGGATAGCTTTCCTGTCGGACGAGTGCGAGCGCCGCAAATAGAAGCGCATTGTCTCCAAAAGCCGATAGAAACTGGGCTCCTAGCGTCGCGAACATTGCGCGCGACCACACGCCGGCAGGTATGTGCTTGCGTCGCGCGCGCTTAGGGCGCCGCAGGCCGGTAGCGGACATTGTATGACCCATTCATCGCTAAATTTAACTCCGCAGGCCTAGCTGGGGGCTGGTCCCCAACGATTCGCAAGCGAACAATGATAACCCGCTGTTCGTGAACCAACGCTATCGCGCAAGCGGGCTAAATTTGCTGGTCGAATAATGCTTGCGCTGTCCGCGATCCCTATGTAGACTTACTACTATGGGCAAAGAAGATGGCAAAGTCCGGATGTCGCTCCAAACGCTAAAGGTATTGGATGCATTCCTAGAAAACCCCACCGATCAGCTTTCGGGCGCCGAAGTGCACCAGCGGTGCCACCTCGCGTCCGGCACTTTGTATCCCATACTTCTTCGACTTGAGGCAGCCGGTTGGTTTGTCAGTCGATGGGAGTCTATCGACCCATCGAAAGCCGGTCGTCCGCGGCGTCGCCTTTACCGTTTGACGCCGACGGGACTCAGGCGGGCGAGCGAAGTTTTCGCGGGTTTCAGTCGCAATGTTCTTGCATAAGAAGGCGTAGCCGTCGGCGCCAGGAGGGCTCATGACTTCCGAGCGAACGCAGGATTGGGTGGATGAAATAGTCCGTCGTTTGATTCGCCGCGCAGCGCGGCGTGCCCCTGATACTCTGTCGGAGCGACTCCAGGAGGAGTGGCTGGCGGATTTAGCTGAACAACACGGGCGATTCGCGCGATTACGCTTCGGTATCGGTTGTTGCTGGGCGATGAATGCTATCGTGCGTGAGCACGGCGTGGCGGTGGTTCAAGCGACCAGCTCGCCTGCTGGCCAGGAATACTTTGCCGATGTTGCGCCTGATGATTTCCCATACTTCTCGACGCGAACGACTACGTTCTTGCTTATCGTATGTCTGCACGCGGCCCTGCTTTACACCCTCGCGATCGGCCTTGGCCCCAAGTTCATCAAGACTGCTCCCAGAGCATTCATAACCCACGTCATCGAGGCACCTCCACGCAGTGACTCGCCGCCGCCGCCGCGCCCGCAACTAACGACAACCAAAATTGAGCTACCGCCGCAGGAAACGATGCCTCCGATCGAATCCGACCAGACGGACGTGATACCGGGAACGGCGCCTGAACCGCCGCACCCTGTATTACCCCCGCCGGCGCCAACCGTGGTGAGCCGCATTCTGGGAGGACCAGGAATTGGATTTCCGAGTACCAACGATTTCTATCCTGACCCTGCAATTCATAGGGGAGAAGAGGGCGCCGCCACGCTCAGGACATGCGTCGACGTTAAGGGGCGCCTTGCCTCGGAGCCGACGATTATCCAGTCGACCGGGAATGTGCGGCTCGACGATGCAGCTCTGAGGCTCGCGAAGGCTGGCTCCGGGCACTATCGAGCCACGACGGAAAACGGTCAGCCTGTCGACTCCTGCTATGCATTTCGCATTCGCTTCCAACTGCAAAATTGAAAAGTGATTGGATCGCCGAGGTTCCGCGACAGCCATAAGGAGACGCATAGATGGCAATGGCAGTCGTTCGTAGCGAGGGCCAATCGTATTCCGACATCAACATGTCGCCCCTGATCGATGTCATGCTGGTCCTTCTCATCATTTTCATCATCACGCTTCCGAGTCAGACGCACGCGATCAAAATTGACAATCCCTTATCGACCAATCCGCCGACCAAGCATGACGTAATCGATCTGTCGATCGACTTCGACGGCACGCTCTTGTGGAATGGACAGCCGGTTGATCGGATCACTTTGCGGGGCTACATCAGTCAAGAGGCCACGATGACTCCGCAGCCCGAAGTTCACATCAGCGTCGATAAATCTGCCAAGTATGAAATCGTGGCGCAGACACTGGCGGAATTGCAGCACCGCGGGTTAAAGCAGATCGGGTTCGTTAACAACGACTAGCCCTTGTCGAGCCCCTCATCTATTTGTTGTCCATCGGCGCGCCCGGACCAAGATACTTTACGAACCACCTCGTCACCTCAACTGTTGAGCGGACGCGGTTGACCATCTTGCGCCAGCCATGCCCCTCGTCGGGAAACATAATTAACTCCACCGGAACACCACGCCTCTTCAGATCGTCGACCACCTGTTGCGCTTCGACCACCGGCACGTTGGTATCGTTGGCGCCGTGCAGGACTAGGGTCGCCGCCTGCACGCGCTCAATTTTGTTGATCGGCGATAGTTGCTTCAGCAATTCACCTTGAGTCTTGGGGTCCCCGTATTCGATGGTGGAGATCGCCGCCATCCATGGCTCGGTGTGAGCGAAGAAAGTCTCGAAGTTGACCACACCATAGAGGTCCGCGCCCGCGCGGAATAGGGTTGGATATTCAGTCAGGCCCGCCATGGTCATGTAACCACCGTAGGAGCCACCCATGATGCCGAGCCGTTTGGGGTCCGCGATCATATTCGTCGTCAAATAATCGACCGACGCTTTGATGTCCTTGATACCGTTGAAGCGCAATTCCTGATTGTCCAGATTCACGAAGCGCTTGCCGAATCCGCCTGAACCCCGCACGTTTGGTGCGAGCACGGCGATGCCCTCGCCAAGTAGCGCTTGGTAATCGCTGCGAAAGTCAGGCAGTTCCTGTCCTTCCGGGCCGCCGTGGAAACTCAGGACGCAGGGTCCCGGTGCCTGCCACTTCTTTGGCAGCCACAGCCAGGCGGTCAACGGTTCGCCATCCAGGCCTTTGTAGTGCACCAGCGTCGCGTGCACTAGCTCGGCCAGATTCACGCCCGGATGTGGGCTGAACGTGACCTGACGCAGATGCCCACCGGGGCGATCGATCACCCAGATGTCTTCTGGGGCGGTCGAACCGGTGAGTACCACAGCGACTCGGTGTCCGTCGGGTGAGTAGCGTGGATGAAAAGCGATTTCGCTGGGCAGTTTGGGCCCCGGCGTCGATTGTCCGGTCTTTAGATTCACAAACGCGAGCTCCGAGCGACCGGCGACGTTCCATACCAGCGCCGCCTCGGTGCCGTCCGCGTTGATTTCAAGCTCAGCAAGGTCGGCGTCCGTTCGC
Organism: Steroidobacteraceae bacterium; assembly: GCA_036401515.1. Classification (GTDB taxonomy): domain Bacteria; phylum Pseudomonadota; class Gammaproteobacteria; order Steroidobacterales; family Steroidobacteraceae; genus Bog-1198. The sequence goes on along the minus strand of DASWUU010000055.1, from coordinate 20,326 downwards.
TGCGCCACAATCTCGATGACGCCTGCTTCGCCATGCGCACCCACGTGTTCCTTGGCGAAGGCGGTGAGATCGCGGTCCTTGTTCGAAATCAGATACACGGTGTGTCCGTCTGGTGACAGTCGCCCGTCGAACGTACCCGGCCCTTCATGCGCGGTGAGGTTGGTCTCCGTGTGCCCGATGACATCGATCCAATAGACGTTGTTGTTGCCGCGGCTCTGCATTCGCTGCACCAGTGCAACGTGGTTGTCGCGGCTGGCATCGATAAAATTATCCATTCCTGGGCTGTGCGACACGAGACGCATCTCGCCGTTATCCACGTCCAACATGTATGGGTCCATCGCTGCCCCGGCGCGGACGTTCGAGGAGACCATGAGCGCCGATCCCCCACGCGTCCAGCGTGACAGCCAATTATTGTCCTTGCCGCCCTGGCTATAGCGCTTGAGCCCGCTGCCGTCGGGATGGACCAAATAGATTTGAGTGTTCATACCGCCGCCCGGCGCTACCGAGATTGCGAGCCAGTTGCCGGCGGGCGACCACTCTACCCGCGTGACCGGATCCTCGAGCGCTGTGACCTGGGTCGGCCAGCCCCCGATCGCTGGGGTTGTCCAAACCTGCGGCGTCCCGCTCATGTCGCAAACGACGGCAAGGTGCTGTCCATCGGGGGAAAAGCTCGGCGAGAAACAGGAGCCAACCCGCGCCATCCGAGTGACCGTCGCGGTGAGTTCGTCCGCCTGCGGGGATCCCGCGCCGATGGCTGTGGGTGTCGCCAGAATGGCGAATGCGATCGTGACCCAACGCATGAGCGTTCCTTTTAATTGAGGTGTTCGAACTAAGACGAACGCCGCTCCATTTTCCACCCCTAGAAGACCCGTCTCGCAAATGTTTTTTTCAGCGCCAAATAAATCTGCTGCATTCACCGGATGGTCAAGGTAGGGTAAGAGCATGGCGAGCGCACTCGATGCTTGGTTTTCTCGGGAGATCCTTATTTATGAGGACGCTCTGGTGCGCTACCTCGCGCGCACCTGGCATCATCGCGATGACATTGTCGACCTGCGGCAGGAAGTGTACATGCGGGTGTACGAGGCAGCGGCCCAGGAACGGCCGCGGGCCCCAAAGTCGTTCCTGTTCGCGACGGCGCGAAATCTCATGGCAGATCGGATGCGCCGTAGCCGGGTGGTCTCGATCGAGGCGCGGGCGGATTTGGAGTCTCTGAACGTCTTGGTAGATGAGATGTCGCCCGAGCATTGCGCAAGTGCACAGGAGGATCTGCGTACCCTCGCGTTGGCGTTCGAGCAGTTGCCGCCGCGTTGTCGCGAGGTGGTGTGGCTGCGACGCGTCGAGAATCTCTCGCAACGAGAGGTTGCAGCTCAGCTCGGAATTTGCGAAGCGGTGGTCGAGAAGCAAACCGCAAAGGCGATGCGCCGGTTCGCGGACGCCTTTTTTGAGGAGGGGGGAATGCAGTTGGATAAGATACGGGCGAGGGGCAGGAAAGAGCGCAAGGCGGAATCCACTTTGCAATTTGTCCGATGGCGATAAATAATGGGATCTCACAGAGAAATCGAGCAGGCCGCGGCGGCTTGGCTGGCCCGCCGCGGTCGTGAAGAGTGGAGCGATGCCGACGAGGCCACTCTCCGTGAATGGCTGTCCGCGTCGGTGGCGCACCGAGTCGCGTTCGTTCGTCTCAACACCGCTTGGGCTCAAACCAGACGTCTGAAGGCGCTCCCCGCGACCGGCCATGATGCGGTGCTGTCCGCTGCCGGACCGCATGCCTCGTCCGGCGCGCAGTCGCGACGCATGCCGCTTATCGCGATTGCCGCAGTCTTCCTCATCCTCTCGACCCTTGGCGTACTGTGGCTGGTGACAGCGCATCCTGGTGCGTCCTACCGCACCGCTGTCGGTAGCATCAGGGCCCTTCCCATGAAGGATGGTTCTACAATCACTCTAAATACGGACAGCGATATCCGCGTCGCGATGAGCGATACCGAACGGCGCGTGGATCTCGATAAGGGCGAGGCATTCTTTGAGGTCGCAAAGGATCTGAACCGCCCCTTCGTGGTGCGCGTCGGCGCCGAGAGGGTGATCGCAGTGGGCACGAAATTCTCGGTGCGGCGTGAGGCAGAGGACGTGCGGGTAATCGTAACCGAGGGGCGCGTGCGGGTCGAACGCGTCGAGGCGCATCAGCAGCCCGCGGCCGCGCTAGTGTCGAAAGGCAGCGTCGCGGTGGCCGGCGCGGCTGGTGTGCTGGTCCAAAATGAGGCGCTGCCCGAGGTCGAAGAGCGCTTGAGCTGGCGGCTGGGGTTCGTGGTGTTTCATGAAACGCGCTTGAGCGACGCCGTGACCGAGCTCAACCGCTACAACGAGCGTCAGATCGTCATCGCCGATCCCGCGCTAGGCTCCATGCGCATCGGCGGCCGCTTCCACTCCAACAACGCCGAGGGTTTTGTCCGGCTTCTCGCCGAAGCGTTGCCGATTCGGGTAGAGGATGACCACAGCCGAATCGTGCTCCATCACCAGTGAGTTGATTCCGCGCCCCAAGATATTTTCGCTCGGAGGGGTGGAATTGTAATTGTGATTCGTCCCGGTATAGGCAGGCAGATTGAATAAGCCTAGATAAAAGGGATGAATCATGCGGAAGCTATTAGCGCGATTTTTCGTGATCGTTTTCGGCTGCTCGTTGGCGTTCTGCGCGCTCGCGATCGCCGATGAGCCCAAGCTCATTAACATACCCGCGGGCGATCTCGTCATCGCCCTGGACGCGCTCGCGCGGCAATCTGGCGCGGAGATCGTCTACACCATCGAGCAGGTAGGCAAGCAGCGCACCGCGGGTGTGAGCGGCACACTGTCGGCGCGCGATGCGCTGCAGAAGCTGCTGCGCGGCACATCCCTGAAGGTCACCATCGACTCGAGCGGCGCGATGTTGATCTACGCACCCATCCAAGGGGTGGGAACTCACGCGGTGAATGATGGCACCGACCTCAAGACCTCGGCCGCGAGCTACGACAGCGTGCCGCAGACGCTTCGCCTGGCGCAGGCGAAAACCGCCTCCCCCCAACGTGTGACTGCAAGTTCCTCCGTGGTGGCGACCGACACGGTTCCGGACAACAAGGGTGAATCGCCGCTCGATGAGCTGGTGGTGACCGGCTCGCGCATTGCGCGCGCCGCGCTAGACCAGCCCGTGCCGATCACGGTGATCAACGCCGCGGCGATCGAGGAAAGCGGGTTCACCAATGCCGGCGACATTCTCAATCAGTTCTCACAGTTTGGTGTGGGCACCACGCTCTCGACCAACCAGGCCGGCTACAACACCGATGCGGGCGCGACTTTCTTGAACCTGCGCGGCCTCGGTACCAACCGCACCCTGGTACTGGTGGACGGCCTGCGGCGCGTATCGGGCGGCAGTAATTCCTCGGCTGTGGACTTGAGCACGATCCCGGCCAACATGATAGAACGCATCGAAATCATCACCGGCGGCGCCTCGTCGGTATACGGCGCCGATGCCGTGAGCGGCGTGGTCAACGTCATCCTGAAACACCATGCGGAGGGCCTGGAAATCTCGGCGCGTCCCGGCATCTCGAGCCGCGGGGACAATTCGACCGAAGGCGTAAGCGCTCTATACGGGCAACCTATATCAGATCGCGGCGAATTCACCTTCGGCGTCTCGTGGAATCACGAGGCGTCTCTGAACGCGGAACGCCGGCCATGGGATAGGAGCTACAATTGCGACTTCCCGAATAACAGCGTCACCGCCTCCAATCCGTACACCAACATCGAATACTTCGGTTGCCGGTTTCCGAATACAGCCTACGGTTCCGCGTTCTACATCGGCAACACGCAGTACACCGTGAATCCCAACGGCACCATTCGTCCCATCGCGAATGGCGCGCGTCCGTTGTCGTATCTCGGCACGGGCGGCGGGGATGGGTTCAATAACGAGGATTTCCTGATTCTTCGGCCGCAGTTCTCTGTGCTCGCATCGCAACTACACTTCGGCTACGACATGGGCGCAAACATCAAGCTGTCCGAGGACTTCCAGTTCTCCTATACGAACACCTATTTCCCGGTGCAGCCGGCATTCGACTATGGGCTCACCATCAGTCTCAACAATCCATACGTTCCGGCACAGGCGCTCGCGCTCGCGCAGCAAAATGGCATGACCTCGCTTTCCGTCGGCCGTACCGATACCGACCAGCGGCAATTCACCCGTGTCAATGACCGCTACACCTTCGATTCTGTGACGCGCCTAGATGGTGAGTTGGGCTTCGGCACCGACTTTAAGTGGATGGCCTTTTATGATTATGGCCAGTACAACAATGACAGTCAGTTCCAGAATGAGCGCATCAAAAGCCGCTATCTTCAGGCGATCGACGTGATCGCAGGGCCGAATGGTCCTGAGTGCGCGGACCCGACCGCGGTGGCCGCCGGCTGCAAACCGCTCAGCCTCTTCGGCCCGAACACGGCGACCGCTGCAGCGCTCAAGTATTTTCTCTACGACTCGCAGACGCGAATCATCAACACCATGGAGGTCACCGGTGCGCAACTGACGGGCACAGCGTGGCACCTGCCAGCCGGGCCGCTCGCTGTTTCGGCCGGCATCGAATACCGCAAGGAGAGTCAAACGGTGGTCGCGGATGGCCTCGGCAGCGAGGGGCTTCTATTTAACACGTACTCGCCCTCGAGTTATGCCAATTTCAATGTGAAAGAGGCGTTCTTCGAGACGGTGATCCCGGTACTCAAGGATCTGCCCTTTGCCAAAGCGCTCGAAGGCGAGGCCGCCATTCGCGAGTCGGACTACGACACGATAGGCCATACCAGGGCGTGGAAGCTCGCCGCGCAGTGGGCCCCCATCGATGATGTCCGCTTTCGCGTGACCCGTTCGACCAGCGTGCGTGCACCCAATCTTACAGAGCTGTTCAGCCCCGGCAGCACCAGCGTGTTCGGCAGCTACTACGACCCCTGCAGCGCGGTGTATATCAATGCAGGTTCCTCAACGCGCGCCGCCAATTGCGCCAAGCTTGGCGTGCCGGCGAATTATGTTGACCCGCTGGCGGCGGAAGGGCGCGCGGAACTGACTACCGGCAACGCGAATCTCACCGCCGAAACGGCCAAGAGCTGGACAGTGGGAACCGTCCTTACTCCACGATTCCTGCCGCATTTGACCTGGACCATCGACTGGTGGGACATCGACATCCACTCTGCCATCAATACACTGCCCGTGCAGCAAGTCATCAACGGCTGCGTGGACGGTGCGACCCTCAACACGGCGCTGTGTTCATTGATCGCCCGCGGCGGTGCGAACTCCGCAGGCGGCAACGTCCAGAACGCCATCACCAATGTGTTGCTGGAGCCGCTCAACATTGGCATCTTGCAAGCCGAGGGCATCGACACGTCCGCGGCCTATCTCTTCGACTTGCCGACTCACTTCCTGAATGTCTCGAACGGCGTATCGCTCGCGCTGCAAGGATCGTACACGATGAAGAACAATTCCGTCGTCGATGCGTCCAATCCGAATAATGTCATTCAAAGCGCCGGGGATTACACGCTGCCTAAGGTGCGTTTGAATCTTACCGCGACCTTCCTGGCAGACCCGATCTTGCTGAGTGCCAAGGTTCGCTATATCGGCCCGTCGAAGGTGGATGTAACGTACACCACAGATTTCAGCAACGACAATAACGTGTCCAGCGCCACCTATCTCGATCTGTACGGCACTTATCAGATGACCCCGAAACTGAAGCTGGCTGTAGGGATCAACAACGTGACTGACGCCATTCCGCCGCAAACCGCGACGACCTATACCGGCACCTCGACGTTGTACGACGTCGTCGGCCGCTATTTCTTTGGGCAGGTGACAGCTAAGTTTTGATATGACGCCGCGTATTCGATTCATCGGTTAATCCGATGGTATATATCGCAATATAACGTCTATTCAGAGACTAATCACTCGGGGACACTAGGGTCTTCTGCAACCCTGGAGCCAGCGAATGACCATTCTCCATATCGATTCAAGCATTCTCGGCGGGTATTCCGTCAGCCGGACGCTTTCTGCCGACATTGTGGCGCGGCAAAAGGCACTCCATCCGGACGCCGATGTGATCTATCGCGATCTGGTGCTCGACGCGGCGTTGCATCTGTCCGACCGGCACCTCGCGGTTTTTCAGGGCGGAGCCATCATCGACCCTTTGCTCGGCGCAGACGTTGCTGTCGGCGGCGCGTATGTCGACGATCTCTTCGCGGCCGACATCATCGTCATCGGCGCGCCAATGTATAACTTCTCGATCCCCTCGCAACTCAAGGGCTGGATCGATCGGGTCGTCCTCGCCGGCCGAACCTTTCGATATGATGCGAATGGAGTCGAGGGCCTATTGAAGGGCAAAAAGCTCTTCATCGCCTCTTCGCGGGGCGGCTTATACACCGGCGACAGTCCAACCGCTTTCCTCGACCACCACGAGACTTACCTCAAGGGCGTGCTCGGCTTCATCGGCCTCACCGATGTCACTGTCATTCGCGCCGAAGGAATCAACCTGGGTGAGCAGGCCAAAGCCACCGCTATCGCCAAGGCAAAAGCCGAGATCGCTGCGCTCGCCGCTTGATGGAAGAGAAGTAATTTGCGCAATATCGTACGTGTGATGGGACGTTGAGTATCAGCTCTTCAAACCAGATTGCTTGATCAAATCCATCAGAGCCTCCGAGCTCACGGGCTTGAGGACGAAATCCAACACGAGTAAATCCTGGCTCGCGAAAAAGTCCGTATGATTCGATGACGATGTGAGAATGCCAACGGGAATATGCTGGGTAGCTGGGCTCTCTCTTAACTGGCGCAACACTTCGAGACCGTCGATCTTTGGCATATGCAGGTCGAGCAGGATCAACTTCGGAAGTGCGTCGTCACGATCAGCGAACTGCCCCTGACGGAAGACAAAGTCCAGGGCCTGCGCGCCGTCTTGAACGCGCAACACTTTGTTGATGACTTGAACTTTTCGTAGTGCGCGAAGGGTCAGTTCTGCATGGTAGTCGTCGTCTTCGGCGACCAAAATATCAACGGCGTTCCAGTCTTCCATTGAGTCGTCCCTGGGTAGAAGTCTGATAGAGATACCGTGCACGTTGCCCATCGCAGCAGTTGCGACTGGCCCAACTGTACACCGGATGCCGACTGAGTTGCAGTCTTGGGAGCGGACGCAACCGCGGATTGCGAACATTTACTCGGGTGAAATGCTGCATGAATAACATGCGGATTGTTGGGCACGCGGCCGTCAAATAGAGTAAGCGCGTAGACGATTTCGCTGCATGGCACAACACTATTCGGCAGAAAGGCCGCGTCCTTTACGCCCGGCAGCGATTGTTCTGGCGCAGTCCATACGCTCGATGAGTTCGTTTTTTGGCGAAACGACGGATCTTATGAAAAGCGATTTGCTCATTCAAAAGGATGTTACCGCCGCACTTGATTTGCAGCTGGGACTTACGCCCGCCGTGATCGGTGTCGAGGTCCACCATGGATTCGTTCATCTCGCGGGGCGAGTGCAGACTCAGGCTGACCGATCGAATGCAGAACGCGTGGCTATGCGAGTAGAGGGAGTCACGGGTCTTAATGTAGACATCGACGTTATCCTATAGCCCCGCACTGCGCGCTCGGACGGATTTGCGTGGAATAACGGTCCCCTAAGGAGGTCGGCTATTGCGCTTGGAATACCGCCCAGTGCTCGCCAGGGTATTAACCGAATAACTCTCTCTCTGGCATTGCGTCCGGGCGAGATACCGTCCGGTTAGCGAGGGTGCTTATTTACCATAACGAAATCAGTGATAGCATTCGGTGCGCTGGCGGCAGCCATGCTTGGCGCGCTATATTTCTCGTATCTAATCTCCCCGCAATAGAATAAAACGGAGCAATTCATGGAACATGTTGCAGGCCACCAACCCGATGGCGCCCTGAGCGTGCGCGAGCCTTGGGATGGCCTTCTGGCCGGCGCAGGCCCGCGCGATCATATCGTGCAGCTTTATCAGGATCAGCAGTTTCTCAATCGCGCTGTTTGTCGCTTCGCAGCTGGCGCCATTGCCAACGGAGAGGGTGTCATCCTCGTGCCGACGGCTGCCCACTGGGAGGCATTCCGTCCGCGCCTGGAGGCCGAGGGAGTGGACGTAAAAGCCGCGCAAGGGCGTGGACAGCTTACCGTTGTCGACGCGGACGAGCTTCTGCCTCGCTTCATGCGTGACGCCATGCCAGACGCGCCGGTGTTTCTCGGTCTGGCAGCGGAGGTCATTGCCAACGCACGCGGGCAAGCCCGTTACCCGAAAGTCCGGTGGTGGGGCGAAATGGTCAATGTGCTTTGGGAGCAGGGGAACGTGGCGGCCAGCATGAGCCTCGAGGACCAGTTCGACCGCCTCGCCAAGCATCACGAGATTGCAATCTTTTGCTCATTCGTCATGGACAATTTCAATAGCGAGGTGCACACCCGACTGCTGCCGCGGTTAGGCCAAAATCATTCCCACCTAATTCCGGTGGAGGATTACGCCCGCCTCGAACGTGCCGTGAGCGACGCGCTGCGACAAACGGTCGGTGCGGATGATGCTCGGGTCCTGGAGCAGCAACTGTTGTCGAATTATTCGCAGGCATTTAACATGCCGCGTTCTCAGGCATTGCTTTTGGCATTGCGCGAGAGTCTTCCTGATGTCGCGGAATCTGTGCTGAGCCGCAGCCGCAACCTCTATCATGGCTCGAAACAGCCAGCCTAGTGATCGAGTCTGGAAAAACTGAGATCGGGATCGACGAGGCCCGCGGGGCGCAAGGCGGTCTTGCGACCGCGGACTCCGTAAGCGCCGATGTTGTCGGCATCCTTGATTCGATCGACATTCCTATCATCGTGGTCGGCCGTGATTGCTGCGTGGCCCGTTTCAATCGAGCGGCGGCGGATGTGCTTGGGGTCGTCCCATCGGACATAGGTCGGCAGACTTGCGACATGCAAGCGCTGGCAAATATCCCGGCAATCGAAGAAATGTGCCGCCAGGTGATGATCGATGGAGTGCCATCCCGGCATGACGTGCGCAGTGGTGATCGCTGGTTTTTTGTTCGCATCTCCCCCTACACTGGAACTGACCTGCAGGTGGGCGGGGCGGTGCTGACCTTTACGAACGTCACCGCTTTCCGGGCAAGTTTAAGTCAGGCCGTTTACGAACGGGAATACACCAAAACGATCCTAAACACAGTGATTGATCCGTTGGTGGTTCTCGGCGACGGCCTACAAATACAAACCGCCAATCGAGCCTTCTACGACTGGTTCGGGGCCTCGCGCGAGCAAACGCAGGGGGTTCCCCTTAGCGACTTGGGAGACCCGGATTGGAAAGCGTCGGGCTTGTGGTCGTCGCTGAACGCGACTCTTTCCCACAACCGCGAATTCCAGACCGTTGAGTTCGAGGGCGCCTTCCCAAACATCGGCCGCCGCACCGTTCTGGTCGAAGCTCGCCGCTTAGCTCGTGATGGAAATGCGCTTGTTCTACTGGCGTTTCGGGACATAACGGAGCGGAAGCAGGCCGAGCAGGCGCGATGGGAAAGCGAAACGCAATTCCGCGCACTTTTTGAGTCGATGGACGAGGGCTACTGCGTCGTCGAGATGATCTTCGATGAAATGAACAATCCGATTGACTACCGCTTCCTGGAAGTCAACCCGGTATTCGAGAGGCAGACCGGCATTAAGAATGCCAAGGGCAAGCTTATGCGCGAGATCGCGCCGGCTCATGAACAACATTGGTTTGATCTTTATGGCCGCATTGCGCTCACCGGCGAAACGCTCCGCTTTGAGAATCCCGCAGCTGCTCTGCAGCGTTATTACGATGTGTGTGCTTTCCGGGTCGGGGCTCCGGAACTGCGCCGCGTCGGTATTGTTTTCAATGACATCACGGAGCGCAAGAATTTCGATCGTCAGCGCGAGATGCTCCTCGCGCAGGAGGAAGCATTGCGCAAGGACGCGGAAGCCGCTGCGCGCGCGCTGTTCCAAACCCAAGAAGCGTTGCATAAACGGGTGGCAGAATTGGACGCTGCCGATCGGCATAAAAACGAGTTTTTGGCCATTTTGGCGCACGAACTGCGTAATCCTCTCGCTCCCTTAAGAAATGCCGTACAAATCCTGCACCGTTCTCCCGGCGATGAGGTAGTGGCTGCAAAGGCGCGCGATTTAATCGACAGGCAGGTACAACACATGTCGCGCCTTGTGAGTGATCTCCTCGATGCTGCACGGGCACAGAACGGACAAATTAAGCTGCAGCGAGCCTCATTGGATCTTCGATCGAGCATTGAGCACGTGGTTGAACTGATGCGCCCGGCATTTGAAAACAAGCACCAGACACTTCGCATGATCGTGACCGAGGAGTCCGTATGGGTGGACGGTGATGCGACGCGGCTTGAGCAGATATTTACGAATCTTTTAAGCAATGCAAATAAATACACCCAAGAGGGCGGCGATATTGAGGTCAGTTTGTGTACGGTTCTCGCGGATGAGGCGAAGGCCTTTGCGGTTGTTCGAGTGCTCGACAATGGGGAGGGAATTGAAGCGGAACTCATCCCGCGGCTCTTTGAATTATTCACTCAGGCCGATCGCTCCCTAGCGCACTCTCAAGGAGGCCTGGGTATAGGCTTGTGCCTGGTGCGCACGCTCGTTGAAATGCATGGGGGCCGGGTGACTATCCGAAGCGAGGGGCACGGTAGGGGAAGCACCTTCGAGGTGCATATCCCGATTACGCACGCGCCCCTAGAAAGTGAGGCATCGGAGGTATCGCCGCCCGTTCTGCCTCCAGTTTCATGTCAGCGCCGTGTGCTTGTGGTCGAGGACAACCAGGACATCCGGGAAAGCAGCTGTGAACTTCTCGCCATCGCGGGATTTGAAGTGACCGGCGTCTCGACAGGTCCTGAAGCGTTGAAGAGGGCGCCCGCCTTTTGCCCCAATGCCATATTGCTCGATGTGGGCTTGCCAGGCTTGAGCGGCTACGAGGTCGCGCGGCGTCTAAGAGACATGCCGCAGTTTAGGAATACCGTGCTCATCGCTATTACGGGCTACGATACGCCGGAGGCGCGCGCCCTGTCGGCGGCCGCAGGCTTCGATCATCATATTTGCAAACCGGTTAATTTCGACGAGTTGGTGAGCCTGCTCAACTGACAGTCCAAAAATCTGGCTTTGCAACGAATATCATTTTGGGAGCGCAGTTGTGGGGTCAAAGTGGAAATGGATATTGTGGCCGACCGGCGTGCTGCTGCTAGGGATTATTGCTTCTGCGCTCTATCTCCAAGGTCGCGAGGGACACTACCCTAGCTACAGAGCCTCCAGTTTCTCGAACCTATCATTGCCGGCCGCAGCCACGGCAGGGACGATCGATCCGGTCGTGCAGTTAGATGCAGGAACTCTACGCGGAACTTACATCGGATCGGCAATCGCCTTCAGAGGAATCCCTTATGCGCGCCCTCCGTTGCGCGAGTTGCGGTGGGCGCCTCCGCTGCCGCCGCTTCCCTGGCAAGGCGTGAAAGAGGCGACGCAGCCCGGAAGTGCCTGCACGCAGCGAGCAACCGGTCTCGTTCCTTTTATTGACCCGATGGCAGAGGCGTATGGTTCAAGCTTCGAGCAGTCTCCAGTCCAGTCGTCTGAAGACTGCCTTTACCTCGATGTATGGGCGCCCCAGTGGCCCGCGAAACACGCGCTGCCCGTGATGGTTTGGCTGCATGGCGGCAGCAACACCGTCGGCAGCGGCAGCCAGTCGACGTACGACGGCGTTTCGTTGGCTCAGCGCGGCGTAGTGTTGGTGACCTTGAATTATCGGCTGGGGGTCATGGGATTTTTTAGCCATCCTGAGCTCACGGCAGGATCGGCGCACCACAGTTCCGGCAATTACGGATTGTTGGACCAACTCGCCGCGCTCGCTTGGGTAAAAGCAAACATCGCTCAGTTTGGAGGTGATCCCGAGAATATCACCCTGTTTGGCGAGTCGGCAGGCGCGATCGACGCAGGGCAGCTCATGGCCTCGCCGCTTTCAGCGGGATTGTTTCGGCGTGTTATTTCAGAAAGCGGCCCAACGTTCGCCCAGGCGCGAAGCCTGTCTGACGCGGAAGCCTTTGGCAGCGCAGTCAGTGCTCTGGCACCGCCCGACCCGCAGCTAACAGCGCTGCAGAAACTGCGCTCGTTGCCTGCTTCCGAGGTTGAAAAACTCGTTGTCAGGGCCAGGGAACATTTCCCTGCCGATATCACGTCAGCCACAGCCGACGGGTGGGTACTGCGGCAGTCCCCCCAGCAAGCCTTCCTTACCGGTTCAATTCAAAAAGTGGATTTACTGATTGGTCTCAACGGGCGCGAGTTCAGCGCGTTTCGTCTTTCCGCCGCTGCGGCCTCCAAGTCGTCAGGCAATAAGAGCGGAGCCGCAGATTCCGGTGCGTTGAAAAAATTCTCTGCCGCCGCCCATCCGTATTTTGGAAATTGGACTAATCCGGCCATCGCGCGCTATTTCGCCAAGATCCTGGTAGGTGGAACTGCTGGCTTTGATCAGGCCGCCAATGATCTGGTAGGCGCTTGTCCTGTCGGCGCCATGGCGAGCCTCACCCACGCCTCCGGCCAGCGTGTTTTTGTATACCGCTTCGATCGAACGATTCCAGGCAAGGGCGCGGCTGAACTTGGGGCGTTTCACAGTCTGGAAGTTCCATACGTTTTCGGCAGTTTGCGTGACCGCGAATGGCAATGGCTGCCGTCCACTGCTGACGATGTAGCGCTCTCGAACCTGCTCCAAACATACTGGACTAACTTCGCGAAATCCGGTGATCCAAACGCTTCCGGACTGCCCAAGTGGCCTGCCTGGAGCGATAGCGAAAAGGAGTTTCTGGTGATCAATAAGGATGCGAGCGTTTCGGCTCAACGCAATTTTCCCCCGCTGTTCAGCCATCTGGGAGCAAGTGAGCTAAGGGGGAGTTTCAACGACAAGTGAAAGACAGCTGTTCTCTGCCTCGCACATGCCACTATCACCGCTTCGCCTTACCTCGGCGGGCAATCAGCTATCGATTTACAAACTCCCAGACCTTAGAGATCACCACCGATCCCTCGCCGACGGAGGAGGCGACGCGCTTGACCGAGCCCGCGCGAACATCGCCTACCGCAAAGATCCCAGGCAACGAAGTGGCAAAAGGTGAACCCACCCCTTCCGCACCATAACCGGTGACCACAAAGTTTTTGTCGTCTAGCTTGACGAGTCCTGACAGCCACTCCGTGTTCGGAGCGGCGCCCACCATGATGAACAGTGCGCGCGTGTCGACGACGTGGCTGGTCCCGCTCTTCACATCACGAATAGTCAATGATTCCAGATGGTCTGTGCCGTGCAGCTCGCTCACCTCGGCGCCGTATTGAATGGTGATCCTTGGATCGGCTTCGAGCCGGCTCGAGAGATAGCTGGACATCGATGCGGCGAGTGACGATCCGCGAACCAATACGCGCACGCAGCTCGCCGAGCGGCTTAGAAACATCGCAGCCTGCCCCGCTGAATTACCGCCGCCGATGACGACGGCCTCCGTCCCCTTGCAGTAGCGCGCCTCGATCTCGGTCGCGGCATAATAGACGCCGGCTCCTTCAAAGTCGGCAAGCCGCTCGAGCGGCAGCCGGCGATACTGAACTCCGGTCGCAACCACGACTGCCTTGGCATGCAGGCGCTGCCCGTTATCGAACGTGGCGCAAAAGCTCTCGTCCTCGAGCCTCTGCAAGCGCACCACCCGACGCGGCATCGCGAAACGAGTCCCGAATTTCATCGCCTGCACCTCGCCGCGCCAGACAAGGTCCGCGCCCGAAATGCCGGTTGGGAAGCCCATATAATTCTCGATTCGGCTGGATGTTCCAGCCTGGCCGCCGATGGCTACGTCTTCTACCACCAAAGCGCACAGGCCTTCAGCCCCCGCATACACGCCCGCCGCAACACCCGCAGGGCCGCCGCCGACGATGAGAACGTCGAATTTCTCGTCGTTCTTAAAGTCGAGATTGAGGCCGAGCAGACGAGCGAGCTTGTCCGGCGTAGGGTCGTATAGAACAACGTTGCGTCCGAAAATGACAGCGGGCGCCGCAGGGGAGATCGAACAACTCTGGGCCATGGCTTGCGCCTCAGGACTTCCCAGCGGTAGGGACGCGTAGGGGATTCGGTTGCGACTCGCGAACTCCGCGATCCGCCGCACGTTCCTGTCCTCATCTTCGCCGATGAGGCGCAAACTGCTGTCACGATCATCAAGTTGCCGCCGTCGACGCGCCGAAAACACCGTGATAATGATGTCAGACATCTCAGGGATCTGGGACATAAGTGTCAACATCGCTTCCCGCGGCACCTCAATTACGCGAGTGTCCCGTGCTGCGCGCATTGGCATCGACCAAGCACCGCCGTTCAAAAAGGAAATTTCGCCCATAAATTGGGTTGGACCGAGCGAAGAGGGTAGATGCCGTTCATCGGTGTAAGGGTTAACCACCTCGATTTCCCCTTCCTGAACATAGACAAAGCGATCCGCCGGCTCGCCGGGTCTCGCGAGAAACGTGCCCGCGGGGTACGTGGCAATCTTGCCCGCGGCGAGCAGCGCCTGAACATGAGATGCGGCCAGAGGGGTCCGCTGCATCTGACGTAAGTCGGCGCCAATCGTTTCCATGCTTCTAATCGTCCTCGATGGTCTACGCTGGTCCCGCAATCCAGACGCCTTGGGGGAGATAGGCAGACTACCAAGCTCCGCCAGTACGCGCGCACAATATTAGTTAGGTGGGCAATCTACCCGGCTATCGTTTAAGTTGAAGGCTCTCGAGTTCATTTAGATGAGCCCGGAGTTCCGCGGACTGCGCGACAAGCCACTCCGGCTCCTTCCTGGGGATAGGTAAGATACTGCCGAATTCAACCATGTTTTCGGCTTGCAGCTCGTTGATGTAGATCCAGACATCTTCTCGAGATATCCGGCAGGCCTCAGCCACTTCCCGAGTTAGCCTCTGCAACAGAAGCGTCCTTTGCTTGAGAGTTCGTCCGGATCTCACGTCAGCGCGGATCCAAACCTGAGTTGAAGGTGCCGCTCTCGACCCGACGTATCTGCTGGTGGGAGGGATGCCCAGAAAGAGGACTTGCACCAAATAGCCAGGTCCGAGCATTTCCTCGTGATGTGCAGCCGTAATGAGCCCGGCAACAGCTTGCCGAACCTCCTCGGTCAAGATTCCGTCGGACGTGCTCACAACGTAGGTAGGCATGCGTTACTGCTCCTTTGACGAGTGGGCATGCCACGGTCTGCCTGAATTCAGGTCGCGTATTGCGCTTCGCCGTTGCCGAAAGACCAATTTTCCTTCTTCACTTCGACAAGGTTGATGAACACGTCCTCACGACGCACGGCAAGTCTTTCGTTTAATAGATCTGCAATCGACTTGTATAACTTCCTTTTTAGATCGAGGCTTCGCCCCTCATTGAGCGTTATTTGAATCATGACGATGCCATCAGTTCGTGGAATGCCGAGATAAGAGGAATCGAAAACTAAACCGTCTTCTTTGTGCGCGGAAATGACCTGAAACCGATCGTTGACTGGCACGCCGATGGCCAGCAGCGCTTCGTAGACAACATCCCCTACTCCTTGGCGGAAGCTTTCGGATGGACCTTCGCGCATATCAATTCTGACTAATGGCATGTTGATATCTCCGGTTGTCCGCTGCGTTGACGTCTTAGGCGCGCTGGAGTGCCGCGCCGCCCAGTTTGACGCCGAGCGCCGTTAATTCAGCGACGGCGTGTTGCAAGAATGTCCATCGCTCGGCTCCAAATTCTCCAAGGATTGTCGTTTGGGCAGCATCCCAGAACTTCCTGGCCGCCTGGACGGCTCGCTCGCCTTTCACGGTGAGCTCCACCTGTTTGGCGCGTCCTCTCGGACCCGCGTTGATGGCTACCCAACCAGACTTTTTCAGTGGGGCTAGCGCTCGATACAGGGACGTTCTGTCCATGACCAAACTCTCCGCGAGCCGACTCAAAGGCTCGCCGCCTTCGCCGCGACCAATCGCGCGCAGCACCGCGAGCTGCGCCACGGTCATGCCGGCCGGTAGGAGTGCTTCGTCGTAAATTCGGCTCAGGGCTCGCGATGCCTTTCGCAGCGTGGTGCAAGCGCAGATGGGCGACGTCGGCACATGATGCATATACATAGTGTATATACGTCATGTGGTCTCGGCAAGCGAAATGGGTTGCACACCCCGGTGGAGGGTGGGTGTCAGCTCGTTTCATTCATGTGCCAATCGATATATCGTGCGCACTGACATTACCCACTCGGAGTGCTCAATTGACAACGCGGCGCGCAGCCCTGGTTCAAGTTGGTGCAGCGATGGCTACGCTGCGATGGCACGGCGCATTGGCGGAATCGAATTTTTCACCTTCGCGATACGCCGCCGCCATGGTCATCGATGCGCTAGGAGGACCAGGGGATTTCGACCCGAGCGCGCCGGATGACGCGCCGCTCTCGGCCCGCGCCCTGGCTGATGTCAAGGCTTCGGGAGTGACCGCTGTTAATGTCACGGTCAATGAAGTCGGCAACGCCCCCGATCGATTCGAGAAGGCTGTTGCCCGCATTGCCGGCATGGACCATGAAATTACGTCGCACCCCGAGGTGTTCGTGAAGGTCCTACGGGCAAGCGACCTGAAGCTGGCCAAGTCGACGGGCAGGATGGGGCTCGTGTTCGGATTTCAAGACACCAGCATGCTCGATGGTGAATTGAAACGCCTGGCCTTATTCCACGATCTTGGGTTGAGGGTTTGTCAACCAACCTACAACCGCAGGAATCTGATCGGCGATGGTTGCTTGGAGGTCGCCGATGGCGGGCTGAGTCGGCTGGGTTATGAATTCGTTACGGAGGTCAATCGATTGGGCATCGTCCTTGACCTGAGTCATGCCGGCCGCAAGACCATTGTGGAAGGCATCGCAGCTTCAACCGCCCCCATGGCCATTACACACACTGGGTGCCGCGCGCTGGTCGATGTGCCTCGCAATACCGACGATGCTTCGCTCAGGGCGCTGGCCGACAAGGGCGGAGTGGCAGGAATCTACTTCATGCCTTTTTTGCGCGCCACGGGGCAGCCGCGTGCGGAAGATCTGGCGACTCATTTGGATCATGCTGTCAACGTTTGTGGCGAGGATCACGTCGGTCTCGGTACCGACGGCACTATTTCGGGGATTGAAATCAACGATACTTACCGAGAGTATCAACGAAAGACCGTTGAAGAGCGAAGAAAGGCTGGGATCTCCGCGCCGGGCGAGACCACGGATGTGTTCACTCTAATTCCCGAATACAACGAACCGCGGCGCTTCTTAAAGCTTGCCGACGATTTGGTTCGGCGGGGGTGGAAGCCGAGTCGCGTAGAGAAAATCCTGGGTGCAAACTTTGCTCGGCTATTCGGCGATGTTTGGCCTGCCTAGGGTCATTCGGGCCAAAAAGTATAGGTGACGCCGACGCCGGCGCTGCGGGGTCGGGACGTCCTGTCGCGACATCGTGAGCCAATATCAAACCTCGTGCAAAGCCCGGGCGCATAAGACACTCCGAAACGGCAGGGTGGAGTGGTCGGAAGAAATATACATGCCGATGTCGAAACCTAACAACCTCCTGCGTCGTTACGATGGCCGGCTAGTCTTCGTCCGCGAAGGTCGAAGGTGAGTTGGCGCGATCAATACAGGATCGGGCCCGCGCATCGGCACCCACTTTTTAACAACTGGTGCGCCATACTGTTTACCGGACGGAACGCAAATGACTAAATCTTGGTATCGCTGGGTGATTGTTGCAGCGGGTGGCCTTTTGGGGTGCATGGCAATAGGCGCTATGTTTTCCCTGCCTGTTTTTCTCCGGCCCATCTCACGCGATACCGGGTGGTCCATCACCGGCGTATCCAGCGCTATGACCTTTGGTTTTCTCGCCATGGCATTTGGAAGCATAATTTGGGGTAATCTGTCAGACCGTTTCGGCCCCCGCGTAATTGTGCTGATTGGGTCGTGCATCTTGGCTGCAAGTCTAGCCCTGGCGAGCCAGGCAACATCGCTGATTGAATTTCAGCTTATCTTCGGTTTGGTTGTCGGAGGTGCCACCGCCGCAATCTTTGCGCCCATGATGGCCTGCGTGACGGGCTGGTTCGACACACATCGCAGCCTAGCGGTGTCTCTCGTTTCTGCCGGCATGGGGATGGCGCCATTGACCATGTCACCATTGGCGGCGCAGCTCATCTCGCACTACCATTGGAGAACGTCGCTCCTAATTATCGCCGCCCTCGTGGCAGCCGTGATGATCCCGGTATCATGGCTGGTGCGTAGGCCACCGGCTTTGGCTGGCGAAAATGAAGTCACCTCCGGTGGTGTAGAGCCAAATTCGGGTATGACCTTGGGTCAGGCAATGAGATCGCCGCAACTAATCATATTGCCGCTAACGAATTTCTTTTGTTGCGCTACACACTCCGGCCCGATTTTCCATACCGTGAGCTACGCCATAAGCTGTGGAATCCCACTGGTTGCCGCTGTTTCGATCTATAGCGTGGAAGGACTCGCAGGTATGGGCGGTCGCATCGCCTTCGGTTTCCTCGGAGACCGGTTTGGAGCCAAGCGCGTTCTGGTCTCAGGACTGCTGCTGCAGGCATTCGGTGCACTTGCCTATTTCTTTGTGCATGAGCTGAACGCTTTTTACGCCGTAGCGGCTCTGTTTGGTTTTGTATATGCCGGCGTAATGCCCCTGTACGCCGTTCTCGCGCGCGAGAATTTTCCGTTACGTATGATGGGGACGATCATCGGCGGAACAGCTATGGCCGGCAGTCTGGGCATGGCGACCGGCCCATTGGCTGGAGGGTTGATCTACGACACTTTCGCCAGCTACGGTTGGCTCTACCTCGGCGCTTGGGGTATTGGGATGGGTGCCTTCCTGATCGCATGTACGTTCAGGCCCTTCTGGGAAGCCCGGCCCGCGCTAGAGCCGGCTTGATTGGACGACGAGCGCTCGGAGATCGTCACGCTGAGCTGGTGGAAGGACAACGCATCGATAGCGGCATTTGCCGGCGACGACATCGGACGTGCACGTTACCGACGTGATACGAGTGGGGCATGTGGGACCCGACTCGCGCGGCAAGTATCCAGGTTATGTGAACGTCAGTATTAGGTGCAGGGCGACAAACTTTCAAACGGGACCTGGACATGTTTTGATCGGGGCCGGACTGCTACCAGCAGGCACTACTTCCACTTCCCATTGCTCGCGAATTCGGGGAACTAAAACGTCGATGAACCGCTGCGTGTCCGCAGGTGGCAAATCGCCCGTGAAATCCACTGACACTTGATAAATGGGTAGGTCCAAATTGTCGGCGGTCACGACGAGCCGATCGCCACTCACAATGTCCACGTTGATGACCGAGGAGGGCGTCGCGAGCTTGGCGTATTTGGCGTTGATGGTTTTCAGCTTCTCTTGAGTCTCAGCGCTGTAATCAACGAAATTCATGTGCTCCGACACAGCGACAGTTTGCATTAGATTCAGGAAATCGGAGACTCCCTGGTCGTTCTTGAGGCACATTTGAACCATAAGAGCGTGCGGCTTATGATGGATAGAGCAGCCGGCAAGCAGCCCTACCACGATAAAGACCAACGAGATTCGTTGCGGTTCGGCAAGTTTGGGAAACTGTCGCATGCGTCGATCCCAGCCTCCAAAAAGAAGATCGGCTGTAAACGAGTGTCCTGGTTAGGGGCGAACTTAGCTGTCGAGCAGTTCACATTTGCACCCAGTGTCGGGTGTTGCGATCTTAAGGGGTGACTTGGTCGGCTTCGCCGCTGGGCAATCGCACGTCCCGGCTTGGCACCAGTGTCGAAATTGCATGCTTATAGACCAGTTGTGTCGTGGTGTTTTTCAGCAACACGCCAAATTGATCGAACGATTCGACGTGTCCTTGCAACTTGATACCGTTTACAAGAAAAATGGAGACCGGTATGCCTTCCTTGCACAGTGCGTTCAAAAACCGATCCTGTATCGAGCCACTACGGGTCATCGAATGTCCTTGCGTCCCAAGTTCTTCCAGTCAACCGTTGGCTGAATCGTAGCACGCCAGCGTCACGGGCCATGCCGGTGCGCATAGGCGATACGCAAATAAAAATGAGACCTGCGGCCAGCGTCGGGATGATCAGAAGATGCGCTTCTTCGGCTCTCAGGCGCGCACATCCCTGTGCGCGTTCCCCAAGGTGCTATTGCTTGTCGAACACCATCGTATCGTCGGCAGGCGAGACGTCCCCTTGCCTGCCGGTATTGTGCACGGTCAGCACCTTGCCGTCAGCCGAGACGACGCGGTGCACATGGCCGATCACCTTGCCGTCCATCTTGAT
>DASWUU010000054.1:0-6460 GCA_036401515.1 Steroidobacteraceae bacterium | reverse complement strand
AGCGCCATCAGCACGAAATTGCAGCCACTCCGGTATTCCACTCTCAGCTCCGATGTTTATCGACCAAACATTGGCCCGGCGCGCTGCGCTTGTCAAAGCCTAAGAGCGAGGGTGCTAAGCTATGGTTGCGCCGGCCGAGCTTGCTAAAACGGGATGGCGGCGCGTTCATTCATAAATTCAAGGGGTAGACATGCGTACGCTTTTAACTTCGGCGATAGTCATCGCGGTATTCACCATGGCGGGTTGCGACAGCGCCAAGCCTCCCGACACGGTCGCGAAAGACGTTACGAAAGCTGAGCAAAAGGCCGCCGGCGAAGTGGCCAACAGCGAGAAGGACGCCGCAAGAGACCTGAACAAGGCGGCGGAAAAGGTCGACGACAGGCTGGTGGACTTCAACAATGCGGCCGCGAAGGACGCCTACAATCTCGCGGTGGCCAAGGCTGACGGCGACCGCAAAGTCGCGCTGGCGAATTGCCAAGCGCTGGGCGGCGATGCCCAAAAGACATGTAAAGATCAGGCTGAAGCCGACTACGGCGCGGCCAAGGCCAATGCGAAAGCCGCTGCACTTTCCTTGAAGCAATAAAGGGGTTTGACGAGCCGGCCTCGCGGCCGGCTTTTCCTACGGCAGAAATTCCTTAGGCAGTGGCGTCGTCGGCGCTTCCGCCTGCCATAAAATCTGGAGCACTCGCCAGCCGCCGCTGACCTTGACGGCCTGGATGCTATTGATGCCGCGCGCCACTTGCTTGCCGTCGCTGTGCAGAACGTAAGTGCTCCACAGATGGGCAATCCGGTCAAAGCGTTCGGCATCGAACTTCACTTGTTTCTCCTCGAGCAAGGCATGGCCACGCGGCTTGACCCGCGCTATCCAATCATCCACGGTCAGAACGGTATAGCTCGCTGCGTGGTCCGCTGCGCTGTCAACGACAACCAGCCGTGCCTCGGAGGTGAAAAGTGCTTTCATGCAGGCACGATCCTTGTCGGCGGACCCGGTGATCGCCGCATCGATTGCAGCAGGGATCGCGCCGGGCTCCGTGGGTAGCGGGCAAGCCGCGCTGGGCGACTGCGCATGGGAATAACCTGCGAGGGCGCAGACAAGTAACGTGGGCAATACAATACGCGGCATTCGGCTCCCCTTAATATTGTTTGAATGCGGAATCGTACACTCGGGGTTATCCGGCCGCGGTTATCCAGCCGCTATACCTTAGGCAACATGTCAGCCTTGCAAGTGGCCGAGCGGGATGCGCGCGCTGCGCTTGATGGTCGCCAACACCACGCTCGATTGCATGTCACGTACGTTGGGTACCCGTATCAGTTTTTTCAGCACCACGTTGCTCAACGCCTCCAAGTCCTTGCCATAGACTTCCAGAATGAAGTCGTAGCTACCCGTCATTGCGAAGCACCTGGTGACTTCATCCATGAGCTGAATTTCGCGTTCGAAGCGCGCCACGGTTTCGTCGGTGTGCTCGGTGAGTTTGACTTGCACAATGGCCAGCACGGCGAGGCCGACCTTGGCAGGATTGAGCACCGCCGTGTAGCCCTCGATGGCCCCTTCCGATTCCAAGGCTTTGACACGTCGCGCGCAGGGCGTCGGCGATAAGCCGATGGATTCGGCGAGGTCTACCACCGAGAGGCGACCATCGCGCTGCAATGCGTCAAGTATTTTGGCGTCAAAGCGATCGAACTGCATGGTTTCTCCTATTTGCGCGGCTGAATTGGTGATTATCACTAATAGTAGGCCATCTAGGAGCCGTTTTTGGCGAGAATCGTTTTCCCCGCTGTACTAGGCTTAAGGGCCCAACATGAGGGATTGCGATGCTTGCCAGCCCCCGACCTCTGCAGCCGCCGGTAAAAGCCGGCGCCGTTACGGCCAGCGCGGTTGATTGGCGCGCGGTCCTGCGCCAAGTCGCTATCTCGCGCGCACTCGATGATTTAGAAGAGTTCACGCTGCTCAAGGACCGAAAGGTTCTGTACCAATTCTCTGCTCGCGGGCACGATGTGACCCAGGTGTTGTTGAGCACTCAGCTCACAGGCCACCAGGATGGGGTCGGAGGCTACTATCGCTCGCGACCGCTGCTGCTCGGCCTCGGACTACCTCTGGAAGAAGCGCTTGCCTCGACCATGATGCGCGCCGGCGGCATGAGTGATGGCCGCGATATCGGCGTCGTGTTCAACATGCCACGCAAAGTGGGCCCATGCGTTTTGCCGGTGTGCGGCGGCGTCGGCGCACAGTACACGCCCGCGGTCGGATGGGCACAAGCATTGCGCTATCGCGCCACGCGCTTGAGCGATCAGGCTTGTCAGGGCAGCATCGCCGTTGCGCATGGAGGAGAAGCTTCGACCGCAACCAATGGCTTCTGGGCGGCACTCAACATCGTTACCACCGAGCGCTTACCTTTTTTATTCTTCATCGAAGACAATGGCTTCGGAATTTCAGTGAGCTCCGAGCAGCAAACCCCGGGAGGCAACATTGCTCGAAATCTCGAGAGCTTCCGGGGCCTTAGGGTGCTCGATGGCGACGGATCGGATCCCCTGGCCGCCGCCGCCTTGATCGAGAAGGCCGTATCCGGGGTCAGAGCCGGCGAGGGTCCGACCTTGCTCCGACTGCGGGTACCGCGGCTTTCCGGCCACTCCGGACAAGACACGCAAGCCTACAAAAGCCAAGGCGAAATTGCCGCCGAAAAACAACGCGATCCGCTCGCGAAGCTACGCGAGCAACTGGTGCCGCACACGATTTCCACCGCCGAGTGGGATCAAGAAATGGCCCAGGGCCGCGCTACCGTCGCGACGGTCCTGCAAACGGTCGAGCGGCGCGCTGCGCCGGACCCGTCCCGTATAAAGCGCTACGTATTTTCCGAAATGACCTCAGACGGGTCGATCGATCTGCAGCAACAAGGCGGAGTTCGCACCGCAGGCATGAATCCTTCACCCGGCAGCGAGCACCCTTCCCCGGAAGGTCCGCGCATTAATTTGGTGACGGCAATACGGCGCACGCTGGAACATGAGCTCGCGACGAATCCCCGCATGCTGGTATTCGGTGAGGATGTCGGCCGCAAAGGCGGCGTGCACGCAGCGACACTAGGATTGCAGGAAAAGTTCGGGACCGACCGGGTATTCGATACCAGTCTTTCCGAGGAAGGCATCATTGGGCGAGCGGTGGGTATGGCGGCGGCCGGCCTCCTGCCGGTCCCCGAGATTCAATTCCGCAAATATGCCGATCCGGCCGCCGAGCAGCTCAATGACTGCGGCACGATGCGCTGGCGGACGGTTAATCGGTTCGCCGCCCCCATGGTGGTACGCATCCCAGGCGGATTTTTCAAGTGCGGCGATCCGTGGCACAGCCAATCCAACGAAGTTCAGTGGCTGCATGGCGTAGGGTGGCGGCTCGCCATGCCCTCGAATGCGCAGGACGCGGTGGGATTGCTGCGTAGCGCCCTGCGCGGCAACGATCCGACGATATTTTTCGAGCATCGATCGCTGCTTGACGGCAGCTGGGCGCGCCGTCCCTACCCCGGCGATGAGTTCGTCGTGCCCTTCGGCAGGGCCAGTTTACTGCGCGAGGGCACGATGCTGACGGTGGTCACCTGGGGCGCCATGGTGGAGCGTTGCGAACAAGCCATCGATGCCAGCGGTAAATCCGCCGATCTGCTCGATCTGCGCACACTGTCCCCGTGGGATCGCGAGGCGACGCTTTCCTCCGTGCGCAAGACTCGCCGCTGCCTCATCGTTCACGAAGACACCATGACAGCCGGCTTCGGCGCGGAAATCGCCGCAGTGCTCGCAAAAGAAACGTTCTTCGATCTGGACGCGCCCATCGAGCGGCTGGCGATGCCGGATGTTCCGAGTCCGCATAATCCCGTTCTATTGGACGCCGTGCTCCCGAGTATCGAAACCATCACGCGCGCGATCGTCAGCCTGTCTGAAATTTGAAGATGAGCGGCATTCAAGACGTGCTGGTGCCGCCCAATGCGGAAGGAACGCGCGCCACCGTACTGCGCTGGTGCAAAGCCGTCGGCGACACCGTACTTAAGGACGAGCCTTTGGTGGAACTCGAGACCGATAAAGTAACGGTAGAAGTACCCGCCCCCGTCAGCGGCACACTGACTGAGATCCTCAAAGCCGTGGACGCCGAAGTAAATCCTGATGAGGTGCTCGGGCGATTAAGGCTCGACAGCGAAGCAACGTCCGAAGCAGCGCCAACGGAACCTACTGCGCCCCGATCTTCGGCAGCCGCAAGCGCGCGGGCGGCCTCGAGCACCGGCGATGTCCGCAGGCCTTTGAGCCCTTCTGTGCGGCGCCTGCTGCGGCAGCATTCACTCGCAGCGGACAACATCGAAGGGACCGGACGCAACGGCCGGGTAACGGCTGAAGATGTGACGCGCCATCTGACACAACGCCCGGCAACGGCCTCGACCAGCTTAGCATCGCACAGCGGTACGCTAGTTCCGCACAGCGCGGTTCGGCGGCGCGTGGCCGAACACATGCTTCGAAGTCTCACTGACGCGCCGCATGTCACGACGCTGTTCGAGGCGGACCTTACTCGCGTGCTCAAGCATCGGGCGTTGCACGCCGCGAGCTTCGAGTCGCGCGGTACTCGCCTGACCCTCACCGTCTATTTCATCAGCGCCTGCGTACGGGCCCTGCGCGCCCATCCGGAAGTGAACGCGACATTTCACCAAGACGCCCTTGAGCTGCACGCTGACATGAACATCGGCGTGGGTACCGCGCTCGGCAACAAGGGGCTGATAGTCCCGGTGATTCACCGCGCCCAATCCTTGAGTCTCTTCGATATTGCACAGCGGCTGAATCATTTGGTGGTGAGCGCGCGCGCCGGCAAGCTCGCGCCCGAGGATGTCCGCGGCGGAACCTTTACGATCTCGAATCACGGAGTCGGTGGAAGTTTGCTGGCGGCGCCGATCGTCATCAATCAGCCGCAAGTTGCCATTCTCGGTGCCGGCAAAGTTCAGCGCCGCGTCTGCGTCTTGGGATCGGGCGCCGACGAGAGCATCGCCGTCCGCTCGATGTGCTACTTGACGTTGACGCTCGATCATCGGGCCTTGGACGCATTCCAAGCAAACGCGTTCTTAAGCTCGGTCGTTTCCACGCTCGAGCAGTGGCCGGACGACCAAGAAGCTTAATCGGCTGCATCCGCCGATTTGATGCCCCCGAATCGCTGCATGACGGAAGCGTCCGCGCCCGGCAAAGGCCCGGAAAGCTTGGTTGCGATCCGCGACAGATACTCTTCCGAGGGTGGAATGACTTTGGCGTAAATGTCGCGGCACAGCGCTGCTGCCTGCGCTCCCGGCCAATCGGGGCGCAACAGCTGCTTGGGCAGCAGCGGATCGCGCAGGTGCAATCGGCGATATTCGTGGATCAGCAGCGTGCGCACGAGAAAGCACTCTTCGGGGTCGGACTCGCGGCTCCGGTTAAGCTGGGTGCGCACTCTCGCGAAGCGCTTCACGAAGCGCTGGTAGCGCGCCCCCAGGTCCTCAAGATCCCATCCTAGCTGTACCAGCCGCTGGGGCGTGTCGTCCGCGGCCAGCGCGGCCTCGAAGGCAATCACTTTGGACAGTAATCCGGATGCCCGGCGCTGCGAGCTCAACTCTCGGGAGTCGAATTCCGGATGCGCAAACACCGTGGCGGAGATCTCGCCGAAGCCGCGCCAGATCAGTTCCTCGCGAATGCGGCGGCGTTGGGCCGCCGGCATCGGCGGTAGCACGATCAATGTCCAGCGGCCCGACCATTGCGTATCGGGCTCGCTGTAGATGCGCATCATTGCCTCGGCAAAGCGTTCACGCCCGTGGCTCGACAGATGGTATTCGCTGAGCTTGCCGACCCGCCGTCCTTCGAGCCAGCCCTGCTGTGCAAGCCGCGACACCGCGGTGCGCACCAGGCGTTGATTGAGTCCAAACGGCGCCCCCAATTCAATCAAGCTGCCGAGAGCAACGGCGCCTCCTCGCGGCATGATGGCATCGCCGAAAATCGTCACGATAAGCGAGCCCGCACGCAACGGCCGCTGGCGCCGAAAGTGGCCAACCAGTTCCGCGGTCAGGGAAGAGGAGTTATGGAGCATGGAAACAGAACACACTGCTGGAGTTATGACACAAAAAATGTTGCATATCCATAATTTCTGTATCACAATGACTTTCTGGCTAAAGCTCCGGGAGAGTCGGCATGTACACTCAAGGCTTGGATGGGCAGCCGGTCGACGCGGCGGCGCCAATCAATGAGGGCGCATTGGAACAGCGCTTCCTCGCGCATGTGGACGCCGAGGAGAAAATCGAGCCCAAGGACTGGATGCCCGCCAAGTATCGCAACACCCTGATTCGCCAAATCTCTCAGCACGCCCATTCCGAGATCGTGGGCATGCTGCCCGAAGGCAACTGGATCACGCGCGCGCCCACCTTGAAGCGCAAGGCGATTTTGATTGCCAAAGTGCAGGATGAAGGCGGCCACGGCGCCT
>DASWUU010000053.1:0-2821 GCA_036401515.1 Steroidobacteraceae bacterium | reverse complement strand
CTTCATTGCTTGCAGCACGCGCATATCGGGTCATTCTCGTCGACATTCAATCCCTCGATGAACAGGTTGCACGGCTGCGCGGCTCGGGTTTTCAGACAGAAGGGTTTTCTGGCGACGTCTCGTCCGAAGCGTTCGTGCAGCGGCTGGCTCAAGCAATCGCGAGCGACGTCGGCGCGCTTGACGGACTGGTGAACAACGCGGGCATCAGCCTCATAGTGCCTGCCGAGGAGACGACGGCCGCGCAATGGCAACGCGTCATGGCGGTTAATTTGTTCGCGCCTTTCCTACTATGCCGCTATCTCGGAGCACAGATGCTGCAGCGGCGACAGGGCAGCATCGTAAATGTGGCTTCAGTGGCGGGCCTTTCTGGCATCAGTCATCGCAGCGCCTATAACGCGTCGAAACATGGTCTGGCGGGGCTGTCGAAAACGCTCGCGGCGGAATGGGGCGGCCGCGGTGTACGTGTCAATGCCGTGTGCCCCGGCTGGATCAAAACCGAAATGGATGCCATGGACCAGGGCGGCGGTGCCTACACCGATACGGATATCACCGACCGCGTGCCATTGGCTCGTTTCGCACGTCCCCAGGATGTGACCGAGGCGATTGCCTTTCTCATCGACCCGGATCGCAGTGGATTCATCAACGGAATCACCTTACCCGTGGACGGAGGTTGGATGGCAGACGCCAGCTGGAATAGCCTCAGACTGCGTACACGAACTTGAGCGCGGAAAGCTGATGTGGCTGCGAACAACAACGCCCGCTCAACGGCGCGCGCTGCTGGCGGCGTACGCGGGCTACGGACTCGATGGCTTTGATTTCATGATCTATAGTTTCATCATTCCCACTCTACTTACCGTGTGGAGCCTATCTAAGGCGCAAGCCGGCTACATTGCCAGCGGTGCGCTGGTCACTTCGGCCATCGGCGGATGGGCGGCCGGCGTGCTCGCGGATCGTTACGGCCGGGCACGGGTTTTGCAATTGACCGTATTGTGGTTCGCGACCTTCACGTTCTTGAGCGGCTTTACGCACTCCTTCGGCCAGCTTTTTTTAACGCGTGCGCTGCAGGGTTTCGGGTTCGGAGGTGAATGGGCCGTAGGATCCGTGTTGGTGGCCGAGATCATCGGGGCGCGGGACCGCGGTAAGGCGAGCGGCCTGGTGCAAAGCAGCTGGTCGGTCGGTTGGGCGGCCGCTGCGTTGGCGTTCTGGGCCGTGAGTTCGTTAATGCCGCCGAACATCGCATGGAAGATTGTGTTTTGGCTGGGCATACTTCCGGCATTGCTGGTGGTCTACATCCGCCGCAATGTGCCCGAGCCCGCGATCTATCTGGAGACGCGCGCCAGACTTGCCAGTCCGCGCAACAAAGCGGTGGCCGCAACGGGATTTTTGGATATTTTTCGTCCGCCGCTTCTGGGCACCACAATATTGGCGACGTCACTGTCTACGGGAATGTTGGGCGCCTACTACTCGGTCACAACATGGCTGCCCACTTTTCTGACCAACGAGCGCCACCTCTCGGTTGGCGGCACCACAGGCTACTTGTTGATGGTGATTAGCGGCTCGTTAGCCGGATACTTAGTCAGCGCGTGGCTGACGGACACGATAGGCCGGCGCCTTGGATTTATCATCTTCGCTTGCTGCGCGACCGTGCTGATTGTGCTCTACACGCATATGCCGGTGGCAGGCAGCATGTTTCTTATCGGCTTCCCGTTGGGCTTCTTCCTGCTCGGAATATTTTCTGGCATGGGAGCCTGCCTGGCCGAACTGTATCCGAGCGCCGTACGCGGTTCGGGCCAAGGATTCACTTATAGTATTGGCCGTGGAATCGGCGGCTTCTGTCCTTCGTTGATCGGCCTGCTGAGCACGCGTTATTCCCTGGGCAATGCTATCGCTGGTTTTACAGTGGCCGCGTATGCCTTGGTTATCCTGTGTGCCTGGGCGATTCCGGAAACGCGTGGCAGGGTGCTGATTTCAGACAGCGCCGTCGAAACATGATGCCCTGGGAATTTTGGATCGACCGGGGGGGCACTTTCACTGACGTCATTGGGCGCGCGCCCGACGGATCGCTGCGCACACTTAAGTTGCTGTCGGAAAACTCCTCGCAGTATAGCGACGCCGCCGTGGAGGGCATCCGCCGCATTCTCGGTCTCTCGCCCGGTGAAGCCATCACGCCGCGCGATGTGGCGTGCGTGAAGATGGGCACCACGGTAGCCACCAATGCTTTGTTGGAGCGCAAGGGCGAGCGCACGCTACTGGTCATCACGCGGGGATTTCGTGATGCCTTAAGAATCGCCACGCAAGCGCGGCCGAGGTTATTCGACCGGCGTATTGTGCTGCCAGAAATGCTTTACGAGCGGGTCATTGAAGCTCGAGAACGTGTGGGAGCGCACGGAGAAATGATCGAGCCCTTGGATGAGCTCGCACTGCGAGCCCAGCTGACTGAAGGCTATGCCGAGGGCTTGCGCTGCTGCGCGATCGTTTTTCTTCATGGGTTTAGGTACGTGGAGCACGAGCGACTGGCCGCGAGCCTTGCCGAGCAGATCGGGTTCACCCAGGTTTCGGTCTCGCACCGCGTCAGCCCCCTCATGAAGTTGGTGCCGCGCGGCGACACCACCGTGGTGGATGCGTACCTCTCTCCCATTCTCAAGCGCTACCGCGACAAGCTTGCTGAACTCATGCCGGTGGTGCCGCTGTTTTTCATGCAAAGCTCCGGCGGGTTGACTCGGGCAGATCGATTCAACGGCAAGGACGCGATCCTGTCGGGCCCCGCCGGCGGCATCGTCGGCATGGTACGCACCGCTCAGGCGTTGGGTCACAGTAAATT
>DASWUU010000052.1:0-12280 GCA_036401515.1 Steroidobacteraceae bacterium | reverse complement strand
CGCGCGCAGCAGCGGCGCAACCACCGGGATTTCCTGCGCGGCCAGCTCGAGCGCAAATGCATGTTCCTCGCGAATCGCCGCATCGCTCCAGCGGCCGGGGCGGTAGAACTTTGCCACCAGCGGCTCGCCCTCCTCGAGGCCAATTTGATACACCCGGTTTTCGTAGCTATTGAGGGCCAATACCCTGCCGTCGCAACGAAACTCGAGCGCTTCGATGGCATCGAGCACCGTCTCGGGAGATAGTTCTGAATACGGGGCATCGCTCGTCATACCAGCTAATTCTACAGATACGATCTCGTCACTCCTTTTTGACACTTGCACGCTGCTAGAATGCCCCCCCATGCGATTGCCCCGACCCAAGTCACTGAGCGGACTGATGCTGATCGGATTTACGATCGTGGCCGCTCCGCTGCTGTTTGCAATCGTCAATGCCGCCGTCCAAATGAATCGGCTCTCGGTTCGCAGCCAACAGCTGGTGGTTCACGGCATGCAGGGTACTCGCAACAACCAGCGCATGTTCGAAGAGATCGGCGCGCTCGAGCGCCAGGCACGGCTCTATAAAATTATCGGCAGCGCCGATTTGCTCGATGTCTATGCGCATCATCAACAGAGCCTGGTCACCGCCATTCACGAGCTGCTCACGTTGCCTTTGGACGAAGCATCGCAAGAGGGCGTGCGCGCGGTGGAATCCAAAGCCGATCAACTTCAGCAAGGCCTGAGGCATGCGGCTCCCAACTCGGCGCTCATGGCCGATTTGATCGGCACCTTTCCGCAGCTCTCGGAGGCGGCTTCCAAGGTGTCGGATCGAATCAACCTGCAAATCGACCGGGAGACAGCCAGCCTGGAGTTGGCCACTCAGCGCGCACAGCAAAATCTCGTGTGGCAAACGCTGCTGCTTGTTCCGATGACGCTTGCCGTGGTGGGCGTGTTCACTTACCTGTTCGGCCGCCCCATCCGGGCCATCGATCGGGCCATCAGCGAATTGGGTCGCGGCACTTTTTCCAGGCCAATTGCCATTCGCGGGCCCGCCGACCTCGAGCGTCTCGCGGCGCAACTGGAATGGTTGCGCGGCCGATTGTTGGATTTGGCGCAGGAGAAGAACCGATTTCTGCGACATATGTCGCATGAATTGAAAACTCCATTGGCAAATATCCGAGAAGGGACCGAACTATTGATGGATGGCGCGGTCGGTGAGCTGCAAAGCGGCCAGCGGGAAGTCACCGCGATCTTGCGCGAGAACGGCATGAAGCTTCAGCGGCTGATTGAAAACTTATTGTCCTTCAGCGCCTGGCAAGCCAAGAGTGTCGGGTTGGAAGTGTCCGAATTCAAACTGCGTCCATTGATCAAGAGCGTATTGGAGAATCAGCAACTGACCTTGGTGGCGCAGCGCGTGCGCCTCGATGTGCAGGTAGAGGACCTGACTCCGCTGGCGGACCGCAGCAAGGTGCGTCTCATTCTCGACAATCTTCTCTCCAACGCCGTCAAGTTCACGCCGCGCGGCGGGACCATTTCGCTGCATGCGCGAGCCGAACGGGAACAACTGATCCTGGATGTCATGGACAGCGGACCGGGAATTCCCGCCGAGGAGCGCAATCGGATATTCGAAGCTTTTTATCAAGGGAAAACTCCCCAGGGCGGTCACGTCAAAGGAACCGGCATCGGACTCTCGGTGGTGACGGAATTCGTCAACGCCCATGGCGGCAGCATCGAGATCTTCGAGTCCAAGGCAGGCGGCGCACATTTTCGCGTTCGTCTTCCCTTGCGCCAGTCGGCGCCGGCGGTACGTGAGAAAGCCCATGCCGCATAAGGGGTCCTGGCCTTGCATGGCCTTTGTCGCGCTCCTCGGCGCCATGAGCGGCTGCGGGGTTATGGGCGCACCCAAGCCCACCCCTCTCCCGGTGCAGGAAGGACCGCAGCCGCCCGACAGCAGTGCGGTCACACCGCTACTCGAGATGATGAGCAACTTGCGGCAGGGCGACCCGGTCCGGCAGGCCGAATTGTTCCAGCGCACCAAGGATGCGGCCGAGCTGCAACCCACCACCAGCAACAAACTGAAGTACGCGCTGGCCCTGGCAACGCCTGGCTACAGCGGGGCCGACCCCGTCGCAGCGCAGCGACAGTTGTCAGAACTGCTCGCTCGGCCTGAAACTCTGCTCCCAGCGGAGCGCTTACTGGCGACGGTCGAGCTCAAAGAGGTGGAGCAGAGGCTGATACTTCAAGCCGAAAATACCCGGATGCGCGACGCGGTGATGCCCAATGATTCGCATGACAAGCTCCAGGCCGTCAATCGCCGTCTGGCGGCGGAGTCGGATGAAAATGCGAAGTTGCGCAAGGCTCTGGATGAAGCTAGGGCTAAACTCGAGGCGGTAACACATATCGAGCAACGATCTGTCACCGACCGCGGAACCGGCGCACCCCACACGCCATAAATCGGACACGGAGAGACTGCCCTGAACGCCTATTCCATCGCCGCCACCACGCCGCTGTCCTTCGGACTCCAGTCGAGCACACGCGAGTCATCCACCCCGCAGAAGCGCAAGGCCCGCATCCTGGTGGTCGATGATGACCCGGGTTTGCTGCGCCTGCTGACGATTCGCCTGCGGGCGGAGAACTACGACGTCGAGGCCGTGGAAAGTGCAGCGGCGGCGCTGGCCGCTTGCGTGCGCTTCAGGCCCGATCTCGTGATCACGGACTTGCGCATGGACAACATGGACGGCATTGGCCTCCTCAAGGAACTGCAAAGCCGCTGGCCGGGTTTGCGGGTCATTATCCTCACTGCGCACGGCACCATCCCGGATGCCGTGCATGCCACGCAGAGCGGCGCCTTCGGCTTCCTCACCAAGCCGGTTGATAAGCAGGAACTGCTCGACCATGTGCAAAAGGCGCTCAAGGTGTCGGGCTTTGCCCATGTGGATGAGGACTGGCGAGCCAACATCATCACGCGCAACCAGCTCATGGAGGATAAGTTAGCGCAGGCCAACATGGTCGCGGGCACCGATGCCCGAGTCCTTTTGACCGGCGAGAGCGGAACCGGAAAGGAGCTGCTGGCACGGGCCATACACGAGGCCAGTCCGCGACGCAACAAGCCCTTCGTCTCCATCAATTGCAGCGCCATGGCCGAGAACCTGCTGGAATCGGAACTGTTCGGCCACGAGCGAGGTGCGTTCGCCGGGGCGACCCGCGCCCAGAAAGGCCTGTTCGAAACCGCCGACGGCGGCACGTTGCTATTGGACGAGGTCGGCGATATGCCGATGCGCCTGCAGGTCAAATTGCTGCGCGTGCTACAGGACAACACAATTCGCCCAGTGGGCGGGGCAGAGGCGGTGCAGACCAATGTGCGCATCATTTCCGCCACGCACCGCGACTTGCACGAACTGATGGTGGCCGGTCAATTCCGCGAGGACCTGTACTACCGGCTGAACGTGGTGCACATCG
Source organism: Steroidobacteraceae bacterium (assembly GCA_036401515.1). Classification (GTDB taxonomy): domain Bacteria; phylum Pseudomonadota; class Gammaproteobacteria; order Steroidobacterales; family Steroidobacteraceae; genus Bog-1198. Next base: position 8,845 of record DASWUU010000052.1, on the reverse strand, counting down.
AGATGCCTTCGCTCGGGCGGCGGCGCGAGGACATTCCCTTGCTGGTTGCGCACTTTCTGGAGCAAATCGCCAAGGAAACGGGACAGCGTAAGATTTATGCGCCCGAGGCGGTGGAACTCTTGGCAACCGCGGAATGGCCCGGCAACGTGCGCCAGCTCTACAACGTGGTGCGCCAAAACGTCGCGCTGTCCCATGGCCCGATCATCACCGCAGAACTGGTACAGCAATCGCTGGGCGGCAATCCGACGCGCCTGCCCTCCTTCGATGAAGCACGCGATGAATTCACGCGCAATTACCTGTCGCAGATTCTACAGATCACGACGGGCAACGTGAGTCAGGCGGCACGCCTCGCGAAACGCAACCGCACGGACTTCTACAAATTGCTGTCGCGCCATCAGCTGCTGCCGGACGACTTCAAGAAATCTTAAGGCCGCCCACGCTGCGCTAGGCCGGCCCGTGTAGGTCAGGGCCTCGCTGGACCATTTAGTGGATATTGTAAAATTCGACGATGGAGTCCACCACGGTTCTCAGTTGTGTGTCCTGCAATTCCGGGTAAATGGGCAGTGCCAGGGTTTCCGCGGCCGCACGCTCCGATTCGGGGAACGCACCGGGTACGTAATTGAGATACGCGAAACACTTCTGCAAATGAAGCGGAACCGGATAGTAGATCTCGCTGCCGACACCGCGCTCCGCCAAGAAGGCCTTCAGCGCGTCTCGGTTCTGCACGCGCACCACGTATTGATTGAAGATGTGCCTGCCGCTCGCCGCGGCTCGCGGACAAATCAGCTTATGGTCCAAACCGGCCGCGGCAAAAGCCGCATCGTAAAACGCCGCGTTGCGCTGCCGTGCCTCGGTCCAACCGTCCAAGTACTTGAGTTTGATGCGCAGCACAGCGGCTTGGAGCTCGTCGATTCTGAAATTCCCGCCGATCACCGAATGAAGGTACTTGGGTTTTCCGCCGTGCACCCGCAGCACGCGCATGCTTTCCGCCAGATCCGCATCATTCGTGGTGCACAAGCCGGCATCGCCGAATGCGCCTAAGTTTTTGCTCGGAAAAAACGAAAAGCAGCCGACATCGCCGATGGAGCCGACTCGGATGCCGTTGTGCTCCGTGCCGATGGCCTGCGCTGCGTCCTCGATGACTTTCAGATTATGTTGCCTGGCGATATCCATAAGCGGATCCATATCGGCCGACTGGCCGTACAAATGCACGGGCATGAGGCCCACAATCCGCCCTCCGGTCAACCCATTGATCAGTTGGCCGTTCTCAACGCTGCAGCGCCGATTCACGAAGTCCCGCACGGCCATCGGCGATAAGTTGAACGAAACGGGATCGATGTCGCAAAAGACCGGGCGCGCGCCTAAACGTGCGATCGTTCCGGCCGTGGCGAAAAACGTAAAGGGGGTTGTAAGAATTTCATCACCTACGCCCACGCCCAATGCCATGAGCGCCAGCAACAGCGCGTCGGTCCCGGAAGAAACTCCTACGCCCGATGCTGAGCCGCAATACCGAGCGATTTCCGCTTCGAGCCCCAGCACGTGCTCGCCGAGAATGAAGCGCTGACTTGCGCACACCTCTTCGATGACGGGCATGACCTCTGCGCGGATTTGTGCGAACTGAGCCTTAAGATCCAGTAATGGAACGTTTGTCATATGTCCCTAGAATATCATTGCTCGAACTCAGGCCAGCGGCCGCTGAGTCGATTTCAACTTTTGTTGATTTAGGTCACGCATATTTCATTAACTTGGCCGATAATCGTGAGCTTGATGCCAGGCAGCAACGTGCGCCAAAAAATAGAGCAAAAGGCGTTCGCGCTGCAACGGACTTGAGATGACCCAACCGGTTCTACTGAAGCAAAGTTTTCTTATCGCGGTGTTGACCGGCGTGCAAGCGCTGGTGCCCGCGGTGGTCGCGGTCATTTCGTTGTACGCGACCATTATTTTATTCGGCAACATATTCGACCCGTCTTCGGCAGCGATCGTCATCGTCGGGGTATTGTGCCTGGTGCTGGTGCAACCCCCGCGTGAGGTGAGCACACAACTGACGTCGGCCCGTCTTTCGGCGGTCATGGATGTGATTACCCGCTGGCTGCTGTTGCTCGCGGTACTGCTGGCGGTCGGCTATGTCACTCATTCGCTCAACGGATTCCCGCGCCGCATCTTCTTGACTTGGGCGGTAGTCACGCCCGCCGCGCTGGTGCTCGTCACCTTGATGATGCAGGAGATCATGCGCCGTTTTCTGATGAGCGCTTTCGACAATCGCAGCGCCATCATCGCCGGCTACAACACCAGCAGTTTGGAGCTGGCGCGGCGCCTGAAGAGCAATCCCGGCATGCGCGTGGAAGTGGCCGGCTTTTTCGACGACCGCTCCAGCGATCGGCTCGGCATGGAAGCCGACGCCAATCTGGTCGGTTCCTTGGGCGATATGTCGCAGTACGTGAAGGACAATCGCACGGACGTAATCTTTATCGCGCTGCCCATACGGCACGTCAAGCGTGTGATGAACCTGTTGGATGATTTGCGCGATACGACCGCATCGATCTATTACGTGCCCGATATTTTTGTGTTCGACCTGATTCAGGCGCGCTCGGGGGAAATCCATGGAATTCCGGTCGTGGCGATGTGCGAGACGCCTTTTTACGGATATCGCGGGGTGGCTAAACGCCTGACCGACATCGGCTTTTCCGTGTTGATCCTGTTGTTGCTGCTGCCCTTACTGGTATTGATTGCCATTGTCGTGAAAGCGTCCTCGCCCGGCCCCGTCATCTTCAAGCAGCGCCGCTACGGGCTCGATGGCCGGGAAATCGCGGTCTACAAATTTCGCACCATGACCGTGGTTGAGGACGGCGCCAGCATTCGCCAAGCCTCCAAGACCGACGCCCGAATCACGCGTGTGGGCGCGGTGCTGCGCCGCGCCTCCATGGATGAACTGCCGCAGTTGATCAATGTCCTGCAGGGCCGAATGAGCTTGGTCGGACCACGGCCCCATGCGGTGGCTCATAACGAAGAATATCGAAAGCTCATCAAGGGCTACATGGTGCGCCACAAAGTCCTGCCTGGCATTACCGGGCTAGCGCAGGTCAATGGCTGCCGCGGCGAGACCTCGAAATTGGAAGAGATGGAGGCGCGGGTGAACTACGATCTCGATTACCTCCGGCACTGGTCGCCCATGCTCGATATCAAGATTCTGCTCTTGACGGTGGTTAAAGTGTTTCGCGACGAAAAGGCTTACTAAGACCCGCGTTTCACCGCAATGCCCGTGGTGACGAAGTTGTCGTGAAACAGGTACTGCCCCTGCAGCGGCAGATGCGCATGCGATGCGAACTCGATCTTGCGGCTGGGGGCAATGCTAAAGGTGCCCCGCATGCTTCCCCAGTCAAATATCTCGACGCTGGCATCATGGAAGCCCAGCCGTTCGCCGACGAGGGGATATTGGCATTTGTAAAAGGCTTCTTTTGCCGAAAATATTAACGTGGCCGCGGCGGCTTGCTGGGCTTCGGGCAGCGCGCGCAGCCAAAGCGCTTCGGACGCCCTAAAAATATGCGGCCACAAGTCTTCCTTCACTCGCTCGATCGCCTCGCAGTCGATTCCTAGGGCCGCGATATGCGACTTCTGCGCCACCACCGCCGCGCAAAAGCCCGCTGTATGGGTGATGCTGCCGAGGAGGGATTTGGGCCATACAGGTTGCCGATCTCCGGCTACGGTGAGAGGACAATCGGCTAGGTCGAACTCGGCAAACAGCCGCCGCGCGCACAGTCGGCCGGCGGCAAACTCTTGCGTTCGAGTCAGCACCGCTCGGCCCAAAAATTGCGCTTCCGCCGGCAACAACAGTGCAGGGTCACCCGGGGTGCGCAATTCCGCAGCGAGCACCCCTACGGGGAATAAACTGCCCAGCATGGCCGACAACACAGCAGGATTTTCTTCAATGCGCACGCACATAATGACAGCATGCCATAGCATGCCGCGGGCCGGTCGCTTGCCGCTGCTTTGCCCCGTGGATGATAATGAGCGATGAATAATTTGTGGGATGCGCTTGCGCGGTCGAATGACCAGCCGGCGGCCATAGTCCATGGGCCCGCGGCATCGGTGGTGCTCGCCGATCTTGTTTCAGGATCCATTCTCGGCGACCAGCTGGAACACTTTCGCGGCCGCGTGGTTATGCTTGCCATGCGCGATCAGTTGTCCACCGCGCTCGCCTTGGTGGAACTCGATGGGGTGGCACAACGGCTGATTTTGAGCACCCCGGACTTAAGCGCTGAGCAGATCAACGAGGTGGCCGACATCGCGCAGGCGGATGCCATCCTCGTTGATGGCGGCACAGCCGCGCCAGAAACCCTCCAAGTTGCCACGTACGCGCCCGCGGCCAGGGCAACACCGAAGCCGGAGCATGTGCAACGCCGCGCCAGCCACACAACCGAGTGGATCTTGCTCACATCCGGCACCACAGGCCTGCCGAAGCTCGTGCTGCATACGTTCGAGAGTCTCGCCGGCGCACTGCCGCGGCAGTCCGATTCGATTAGGCCCATGGTATGGAGCACTTTTTACGACATCCGCCGCTATGGCGGGCTGCAGATTTACTTGCGCGCCCTGCTCTCCGGCTCTCCGATGGTTTTGTCGAGCGCCGGCGAAGCCACCCGCGGCTTCTTCATTCGCGCGGCAGCGGCAGGTGTGACGCATATCTCGGGAACCCCTTCCCACTGGCGGCGCGCCCTGATGAGCGGCGATGCCTGTCTCATCTCACCCGAATATGTGCGCCTCTCGGGCGAGGTGGCTGATCAGACCATATTGGATAACCTGCGCGCGGCTTACCCCAGCGCGCGAATAGGTCATGCGTTCGCGTCCACTGAGGCGGGTGTGGCCTTTGAGGTCAATGACGGACTCGCGGGCTTTCCCGCCGATCTCATCGAAAAACCCGGAGCCATCGAGTTGCAGGTCAGGGATGGAACATTGTGGATCCGCTCGAGGCGCACGGCGGCCAAATACTTAGGTGAAAATGCGTCGACGCTGGCGAGCGAGGATGGCTTTGTCGATACCGGAGACATGCTTGAACTGCTGGCAGACCGCTACTATTTTCGCGGTCGCAAGGGCGGGATCATCAATGTCGGCGGCCTTAAAGTTTATCCGGAAGAGGTCGAAGCGGTGCTGAACGCCGACTCTCGAGTGAGGATGTCGCTCGTTAAAGGACGGCGCAGCCCGATCACCGGCGCGGTGATCGTGGCCGAGGTGGTGCTGGCGGACGATAGCGTGCCCGACCTTCAGCGCACGCAAGACCTAAAGAACGAATTGTTGAATGCATGCCGCCGAAACCTCGCGGCGCACAAGGTGCCGGCGCTGCTGCGGTTCGTTCCCGCTCTCGAGCTCACGGCGGCCGGCAAGCTGGTGCGCGCCGGTGCGTAACGTCATTGTCACGGGGGCAAGCCGCGGGCTTGGGCTTTGCATCAGCCGAACGCTCGCCATCGCCGGTTACCGCGTGATTGGGATTGCCCGAAGCGCGGGGGCCGCATCGGATACCGGAGAAGGCGCCATCGAATTTCGCCCGTGCGATTTATCCGACTTGAGCGCCTTGGGGCCGCTGGTGCGCGCGTTGCGGCGCGAGTTCGGTCCCCTGTACGGGCTGGTTAACAATGCAGGCTTGGGAACCAGCGGCGTCTTGAGCAATATGCGCGATCAAGACATACAGGCCGTCATTCAACTTAACACCCTCTCTCCCATTCTGCTCTCCAAATACGTGGTCCGATCGATGATGGCGCAGCGCCAAGGCCGGATTGTCAATATCTCCTCGATCGTCGCCTCTACCGGATACAGCGGACTGTCAGTGTACAGCGCCACCAAAGCCTCGCTGGTCGGTTTTACGCGGTCATTGGCGCGGGAGGTCGGGGAATTGGGCATCACCGTCAATGCGCTGGCTCCGGGCTTCCTAGACACCGACATGACTCACGACCTGGACGCTGTCCAACGGGAAAAGATCGTGCGGCGAAGTGCACTGCATCGCATGCCCGAATCCATCGATGTGGCGCGCAGCGTGGAATTTCTATTGGGCGAAGGTGGCCGCAATATCACCGGAAGCGTTATCACGGTGGATGCAGGCAATACGGCTTAGAGTGCCACCGTTCCACGACCAATACTCTGTTTGTGGTCCTGACAGGTTTTGCTCTTTACATATCACTTTTTGAACTGCCGACCATCCCCTACTACCGACGGTCGAAACTTACCGCCCGGGTACATTTCCGTAAGCTGCCAGCCCCAAGAGGACCGCCTCTCAGACATGGACGCTTATGGAACGCCACATTGCTTATGACGAATACGCCGCTGGCGTTGCGAGCTGCGCTTGGCGAGAATTCCGTAAGACAAAAATATTTGGCTCGCTAGATGGGTTGCGAACCTTAAGCATACTGGCGGTGATTTGGCATCATGCGGGAACGGCGAATAATTCCTGGCGCTTGCTCGACAGGGGCTTTCTTGGCGTAGATTTGTTTTTCGTCATCAGCGGATTCCTTATCGTCACGCTTCTGCTGCGGGAGCAGTCCGACAACGGCGAGATTTCCCTAAAGAAATTCTATATGCGCAGGACTTTGCGCATCTTTCCGCTCTATTACGCTGTTATCCTCTTTTTGGCTCTCATCTACTTGACCGTCAATAGAAACTCGCTTTTTGGGCATCGATTTTTAAGCGAGCTTCCTTACTACCTCACGTACACAGCAAATTTTTTTCCCGTTGTCGGCTTGCGTATCGTCTGGTCTTTGGCGACTGAAGAACAATTTTATCTGCTGTGGCCGTCGATTGAAAAATATCTAGCCAAATATGTTGTACCGGTGCTTCTGTTCCTTATTGCCCTGAACCAGTTCGTGAGTTTCCGGCGAAACGCAATCAGTGACCTGGTGGGCAGCGCTGACTGGACTCAATGGAATATCTCCCAAACTACTTTCACCCCGATCCTCTTAGGGGTGAGCGCCGCGCACCTTCTGCACTCGCAACGGACATACCGGTTAGTGGCCCATTTTGCTGCGAATCGTTGGGCGAGTAGTCTTTGTTTTTTAATTCTTGTTGGGCTTGCAACGGTGGCACCCGTCGACGTTTCCGGCCTTCCAAGACTTATGCTCCAACTCTGTATGACGGCGTTTCTGGTGAGTTGCGTATATCGAGAAGACCATGCGTTGCAATCATTGCTGCGATTTTCCCCTTTCCAACGAATAGGAAAAGTCAGCTACGGGATGTATCTCCTGCACATCCCACTTCTTACGCTCGCCGCCTACTTGCTGCATTCGAACGCCGCTTCGATTAGCCTCTACGTTGTCGAAGTCGCAATAACAATCATTGCGGCGGAACTGAGTTTCAAGTTCTTGGAGAGTCCAATTCTCCGCTTGAAACGCAAGTACTCTGTGGCGCATACATCTGATGACGGGCAGAAATTGGCGGGAGGTGTCGCGGCGCTCGTGGCGAAATGGCGCAAGCCCAAGACAAGAAATCAGCCTCCGATGGTGGTCCCGGAGCAGGTGTAAGTTTCACCGCATCCGCATTCTGAATCACACAGGACAAACAACAGTACAAGTTGCTGGGTCCGCGAGCGAACGGACGGGTTTGGGCGCAACGGCAACTTGTGGCTGCCGTGAATATATTTCTCCAGCGCTGCAAGGGCTTTAATCTAGAAAATACGCGACCCTCGACGAGTGGCGCAACGTGTCGCAGTCGCGATTTGAAAAGCTTGCCAATTTCAGTCAATGTAGCAACATTACTACATTTGAAGAAGCGGCCGCATAATGACCATTACCACCCTGTCCAGCCGCGAATTTAATCAGGATACGAGTCGGGCTAAGCAAGCCACTCGCAAAGGTCCGGTCTACATTACCGATCGTGGCCGCCCTGCGCACGTTCTGCTCACCATGGAGGAATATCAGAGGCTTACGGGCGGTTCGAAATTGCTAGCCGAGGCCTTACACATGCCAGGCGTCGCTGATATCGAGTTCGATGCGCCGAAAATGGATTGGATGCCTAAATCGGTAGATTACGACTGATGTTCATACTCGACACGGATGTCATTTCCGAGATGCGCAAGGTCAAAGCCGGTAAGGCTCATCGGAACGTCGCCGCTTGGAACGAGAGCGTGGCGCTGGCTCAAACCTATCTATCGAGCATCACAATCCACGAGCTTGAACTGGGTGTACTCCTGCTAGAACTCAAAGACCGGCCACAGGGCGCAATTCTTCGCGCATGGCTCGATACACGGGTGTTGCAAGAGTTCGAAGGACGAATATTGCCGGTCGATACTGCCGTAGCACAGCGCTGCGCAAAATTGAATGTACCGCATCCAAGTCCCCTTAGGGACGCTTTCATTGCCGCTACAGCGCTTGTTCACGGCATGACAGTTGTCACGCGCAAGGTCGATGATTTCAAGCCGATGGGCGCTGACATATTGAATCCATGGGAATGGAATTCGTAGCATGAAGTGCCAAGATTGGCTGCTGAGTTTTAAATTGGCGTCCCCACGGGGATGCCTTGAGTACACCGCAGTAAGCTGTTGATTCGATGACAGGTGTGTGCAATTTCATCATTATCATGAGGTTGCAAGTACACATGGCACGCTTTTTACAGCAGATTTCAGGTACACACCGTGCCCGCTTCAGGGTCCCTAAGGACCTCAGGAAGCTACTCAAGCGCGGCGAGCTAGTCCGCACAATCGACACCGCTGATTCCCATCTAGCGGAGTTGGTCACGCTACAGACGCGCGTCAAGGCGCTACGCTTGTTCCGTCACTTACGCGCACAAGGCGACGGAATGTCACACGATCAGGTCGAGCAGCTGGTGTCCCACTACATGGCCAATGTGCTAGATGAAGTGGACGCACGAC
>DASWUU010000051.1:0-17111 GCA_036401515.1 Steroidobacteraceae bacterium | reverse complement strand
CCCCACTCGCATACCCCGAGCGCCAAGCCCGTCTCGGCCAGCATGCGGGCATACGTGCGAATCTCTTGCTTGATACTGGCGCCGCGGAATCGCGGCCGCCGGGCAATCACTTCGGCGCCCATCCGGCCGCCGAGAGCCGGGGCCGTGAGCATCTGCTCCCAGGCCGAGACAGAGGCATCGAGTACGGCAGTCTCGATCTCCTGCTCGAGGTTATAGTCAGTGCCGACGTAAGCCTGATCCGTCTGGCGAGGATCACGGTGCCCTAAGTGCTGTGCCAGCGCATAGAGGGCGGTACGGTCGCGAAGCGCCGCGAATCGAGCAAAGGTCTTGCGGCCCTGATGCGAGGTCAATCGCCACGGCTGGCCGTTGTAACTCGGCACTTTAAGCCAATGGGCGAGCCGGTTGACGCGTTCGTTCGCGCTTCGCGTATCAGACACCCGCAGCTTCAACCCGCTATCAGGCAGCCACTCGCTGATGCCGAATCTACCGATGCGCGGCCGTTGCCAAAGGTCCGTGCCACCGGTCCGCGCGCGGTGCGGCGCGGAGAGCGCCTCCAACACGCTGATCGCGTGGACGGCTGGAGCCGGGGCGATCCATTGATGACGGCGACCATGATAGGACTCCGCCTTGTAAACGGTACCGACGATCATCGCACCCAACGGGGCGGTATCGCCGCTTCCGTTATCAAAGGGCTGCGCGCAGCCCACCTGAAGGTGCAGAATCTCACTCACCCGAGGACCGACCAGATAGGAAATGACCACGAAGCACGCGCCATAGAGCAGATCGATGAGCATCGACAGCGAGCCATAGGAGCCGAGCTTTCTAGGTCCTTGGGGTGTATCGATCGAAATCTTGCTCAACGCCTGGTTCATCTCGCGCCGCGCTCGATCTCGATCCCCGCTCTTCGCTCGCACATGGTTGTAGACACGCAGCGCCCGTTCGCGAGCCGCGATGATCGGCAGCGCCGAGGCACTTAGAAACTCGATCGCTCCTTGTATGAGTGGTATCGCTACCGCGTCCGGCGTGTATGGGGCGACCTTGGGATCGTGGATGCGATGTGCTGTTGCGGCACGTGCATTTAAGCCCAAGAGGGGATCGATCTGAAGGGAGTCGTTGACTACCCGGCGATGTCGATACAGGCTAAGCAGTACATGATAGTGGTGCCGCAAGGTCTCTCGCGAGATGGTGCGCGCCGCGTAGCCGCGTCGTCGGCGCACAACCTGCTTGAACGCCTCGATGGAATCTACGTCCATATCGGCGAATCGCGCGAGCCCTTCCATGCTCATCCATCGAATGAGCGCTCGAAAGCACTGAAAGTAAATGCGCAGGCTGTACCCGCTGCAGCCCCGAGCTGATCCGGGGGCGCCGACCCGCAGCAGTGCCAGGTGTTGCTTTGCGCTCTCGAGAAGCGCCGTATGTCGTGAATGAGTGAATCGCCGATCGCCAGGCAGAGGGAAATCCCAGCGAATCACGATGGGGCGATCCTCCTGCAAGGCAGATGTGGGAGCCAGCACCCAGTGCTCGTCATCCCAGCACGAATCGCGCAAGAACCAATCCCGGGCTCGAGGATGGTCCGAAAGGGCTGCGCGAAGGCCTTCGGTGGATGATGAGATCATCGCAGCGGCAGCAGGGGTTTAAGAGTCGTCCGCAGCCGCGCCGCCTCCAAGCGTTCGCGCGCCGGGAATCGAGGCAACAGATCCTCATCGAGGATCCGAACCTGCGGAGCATAGATCGCCGCCCAGCGCGCCGGATGGACATGCACGGCCGCGGCCTGTAGATGGTCGCGCGCATGGAGCAGACGCGCGAGCGTCGGCGCGTCGGTCGGAATGACCGCGTTGGGACAAGTCAGGCAGGCTAGAAAGTTGGTACAGAGCTCCCCCGCGCGGGTGCCGGGCGCTAGGCCCGACAGAGGATCCTTGCAGGAAAATCCAAACATCGACACTGCCGCCCCGGGCGGCGGTGCCTCGGGGGGTGGATCGCTTGGGAATGCTCCCGACCCATTGCGGGTAACGGGCTCGATGTGACCGAGCCACGCACTTTGCAACGCAGCCATGCGCAGGCCGTGCTCCGCGGCGACCTCGGGGCCTTGAATATACGCCGCGGTGGTCGAGATGCTCGCGTGGTTCGCGGCGGCCTTGACTGTCCGCAGATTGCCGGTCGATCGATAGAGAGCTGTGAGCACCCCTGGCCTCAAGGATCCCATCACGAACGGACTTAACTTGTGATCTGCGATGAATCGGCGACGCGCACCCTCGAACTTGATCCTCGTCGCGGCCGTGGGCCCGAAGACTGTCTTCATCAAAAATAGCCGGTTACGCTGATCTAGTGGCACACGGGATCGAAGACGCTGCGTCCACTCGATGACCTCGCGCACGAGCGACGGTGGCTCGAAGGGCGCCGACGTTCTGAATGATCGTCGCTGCACGGAACTGGAACGGGGCTTATCCCAGAAAAGCATCTCCCGATCATCCAACAGCGGAACGGGTTGTAGACAGTCGAGGGCCATCTCGGCGATCGCTTGAGAGTTGCCGGCGGTGTGCAGCACGATCGCCAAGTAATACGGAAAGAGTCCATGGGCGTTGGGGTAGAGGTAGGGCTCGATCTCAAAGACGCCGTCATAGTTAACTAAGCAGTGGTAGAAGTGGTTGTGCGTTCGATAAAGAACCGTCGTCGTAGGCAGAAGGCCGCCGAACTCGTCCTCGATGAAATTTAAGACTGCCCCCAGATCGTTCCGGTATGTGGCGCCGGCGGTGCGCGCCGCTTGTCGCAGCTCTAGTCCCCGCTCGCGCATGACGCGGATCTTGGCGATGTCCTGCTCGCAGGCCTTCAAAATCTCACGAACCTGCGCGGCGGATATCCCACGCCTGGCACGCGAGTCGCGGTTGCGCCACGGGAAGGGCCTGACCGGCCAATCAATGTGTCCGAGCAATCCCGGTCGACAGCGTACGAGCCACTGCAGGAGCTTCAGGAGAGAGATGTAAGTCGAAGCACGAGTGGCCTTGCTCAATGGAGCGCCCTCGGCCGTGCGTTGTGCGTTCAACCACTCGACGTAACGTAGGAGAATATCGCCCTTAAGATCGGCGAGCCGCCGCAAGGCGCGCGTCTCCTTGTTGAATCGGCCAAATAGCCGGATACGGGCCCAGTGATCGAAGATCGTCTGCAGGCGCCCGGCGCCGAGTCGGTGCCAGAACGCTTCCGATATGACCGAGGCCACATCGCGTGGCAAATGCAGGGTACGAAAGTCGAGGATCGTCTGCCGATATCGCCGCGGCTTATCGAGGGGCGGCACCAATGTGGTCGGCAGGGTGCGGCGCGTCAGAGGCTTCTTCGGTCGTGCTCGCGCCGTCACGTCCCCTCCGGCAATAGCGAATCGAGAATGCCATGAAGCGTGTGCGTATCGACGGCGACGGCGCGCAGATACCGGTCGGTCGTCTCGATGCGCTCATGGTGCAACAGAATCTTGACGACGAGCGGCGGGTTGATCGCGGCGCCCCCGGCTGCGAGTTGCTCGAGCCGTGCCAGCATCATGCACGCGAAGGTTGACCTCAGCTGATGACTCGTGACCCGGAAGCCGCAGGCCTCGCCTGCGTCTCGGAGAATACCTTGGTAAGTGTTCTTCTTGACCGCCGTACCCCGGTCGCTAATGAACAACCTCGCTGAAGGCGCCTTCCGACCTCTGCGTGCAGCTCGGTTCAGCCAAGCTCGGCGGTACTGACACCGATAAACATCGGTCTCATCAAGGAGACTCGCCGATGCCATTACGCGCCCGGGCTTGCGCCCTTTGCACAATACCTCAATCATGCGACGCTGCGGACGGGCCGCCCCGCTGCGATCGCCCTTATCGATATCGTCGACGGTCAGGCGCAGCAGCTCGCTCACCCGCAGGCCAGTGTAGAGTTGCCATCGTGCCATCAGATCGTACGGTGGCATGAGATGCGCCATCAGCTCACAAGCCTGCGCGCCACTCAACGGCCGCGGCAATCCCTCAAACTGTCGCAATACGAAGATATCGCGGTCGCGTGCGCGATCCGGTGGACGGACACCCGAGCGCCCGTCGCTCACGGAGAAGTCGGTATCGCAGCCGGCCAACGAGGATGAGCAAAGCCATGAATGCCGGACGGCCCACTCATAGAAACGCAACACCCCGCGAACGCGATGGTTGACGGTCCGAGTGCTGTAGGCTCGATGGGTGCGTGGACTCGGCGCCGAGAGCATACGGTTGCGATACGCGACAAGATCTACAGAGTCGGCATGCTTCCAAGAAATGTCGTTCTGCTCAAGCGCATCGAACCAATCGAGGAGAATCTCCGCGTAAGCCCTCACGGTGTCGTTGCTGTGCGCGCGTTGAATCGAATGCTCATGCAGGAAAGCAACCGCGGGTTCGATCAGCTGCATCTCGGCTGAGAACAACAACGGAAATCCGGTCGGTCTTGGCTCCCGAACTTGCGTTGAAAGTGCGGCTGCGGCGGCTGCCCGCGGGGATGGTGGAACTTCGTCAGGAGACGGCAGATCTGTCTTATGGATGATCCGAACCACGTGACTACCGTCTCTGCCAGAGGCATAAGTTTAGGCCAGACGGAGTCTAATCACCCTCCGAGCAATGTAAATGAGGGTGACACATGGGAAATCCTCCTAACACATCATCATTGCGGGTGGGGAAACGGTCAGTCTGGCTAAACGCGAACTTATTTGAAATGTGGAGTGACCTCGCTGACCCGCAGCTAAGCGGCAATGAAACGCCAATTGCTCAAAACATTGTCACGTAGCTACAGGTTGTTTTCGGTCCAGGCCGCCGCGGAACCTGTAATCGCCCAACCACGTCCCGTCTTCACCAAGGCTATGGTCCAAGTGCCTTTATACACGACAGGTTTTCCATTTTGTGCGTCGGTGAATGTTGCAGGGTAGATCTCGTAAGCGTGGCTTCCGTTAAACTCTTTGTATATCGGCGTACCGATCGACACAATGCCTAGAGGCGCGTGAATCGCTTGGTTGTTTGTGTTGTAGTCCTTCATCCAGTCTGCGCAAGATTGCCACGCGTAAGGGGGAAAGCCGTCCACGACGGCCGCGTGCGGCGCGCAAGCAGCGACGAGTGATTTGAAGTTGCCCTTGTTCAAGTCAGCAACCCATTTCTCAATCAATGAATTCACTTCTAATTCTTCCGATGCTAAAGCGGCTCCCGAGGTGAACATAAACAATGCAGATGAGGCAGCCAGCGAGGAAGCTCGACTCAGCTTACGACTGTGATGCACGTGATTCTCCTTGGCGCTGCAGTCCTGTGTTAGTGCGGTCCAACTTCAGATTAGACGCAAATCACTACCACGCAATTCGCTAGCCTATCCTATGAAGCGAACGTCCGCTTTATTGTCGCGATTTCATCTCCGCGAATGTCTCAAGGTGGCCGGCCTCAGCCTGATGCGGAAGATTGACGACTGTCTCTAATGTGCCCACTGCGGTCCTCCAGGCCGCCCGAAAGCTGCCGTAGCCGTGAGGTAAAGCGGACAATCGGCGTCCGCTAAGCTAAAGTTAGGCGGGCGAATGCTGCAGCAACCCGTATAAGAACCCCAAGCTGCGGCCAGGGAGCAAAGCGTCGATGACCGAGCCTTCCAGGGCCGTTTTCCTAAGCTACGCTTCCCAAGATGCCGAGGCGGCCCGGCGCATTTGCGAGGCGCTGCGTGCCGGGGGCGTCGAAGTCTGGCTCGACACCTCCGATCTGCGTGGCGGGGATTCCTGGGACCAGAAGATCCGGCGGCAGATCCGTGACTGCGCACTGTTCGTTCCGGTCATCTCCGCCACGACACAGGATCGTGCGGAAGGCTATTTTCGCCGCGAGTGGAAGATGGCCGTCGAGCGCACGAACGACATATCTGATCGCGTGGCGTTCCTCGTCCCGGTGGTCATCGACGACACGACCGATCGCGATGCGGACGTACCCGAAGCGTTCCGCAACGTGCAGTGGACCCGCCTGCCGGACGCAGTGACGCCATCGGAGTTCGTGGAGCGCATTGCCGGATTGATGGGTACGACGGCCACGAAGGTCGCGCCAAGTCGTCCGATTTCAACGGCCCCGCCAAAGCCGACAACTCCGCCACCAGCGAAGCCGACTACCCCGGCAAGGCCCTCCGCCGCCTTAGTGGTCACCGCCGCCGCAGCCGTGCTCGCGATCGGTTACCTCGGGTGGCAGCAGTTTCGGGCCTCGAGACAGTCCACTGCGGCGACAACGGGCGCGCCGGAGAGTGCGGCAACCGCCACGGCCGCCCTCACTGCGACCGCCGCTGTTGAGCAGTCAGTGGCCGTACTGCCGTTCGTCGATATGAGTGAGAAAAAAGACCAGGAGTACTTCTCCGACGGGCTGTCCGAGGAATTGATCGACATGCTTTCGAAGGTGCCGGACCTGCATGTCCCCGCGCGCACCTCCTCCTTCTACTTCAAGGGCAAGAACGAAACCATTGAAACCATCGCAAAGCAATTGAAGGTCACAAATCTGCTCGAGGGCAGTGTGCGCAAGGCAGGCAATCGGCTGCGCATTACCGCCCAACTCATCCGGGCGGATAACGGCTTTCACCTGTGGTCGGAGACCTATGACCGGGATGCGAAGGACATCTTCAAGGTACAGGACGAGATCGCCGCGGCCGTGGTGGAGGCGCTCAAAATCAAGCTCGCACCCGGACATCAGGCGGCGAGTTCGCATCGCACGTCGAACACCGAGGCCTACAACGAATACCTGCTCGGCCGGCAATTCTTCAGTCAAGGCGAGCCGGATTCCTTGAAGCGATCCATCGGCGCCTACAAGCGCGCCGTCGCGCTCGATTCGAGCTACGCCGCCGCCTATGCCGGTCTCGCCTTTGCGGAGAGCTACCTCGCGGACGTCACGGGCGACAGCCCCGGACTCGAGCGCGCAAAGGTGGCCGCGGAGACGGCCATCGCGCTTGCGCCCACCGAGGCCGACGGCTACGCGGCGCGCGGCTTCCTGCGATTCGATTTCGCTTGGGATTGGCCGGGCAGCCGCGCCGATCTCGAAAAGGCGGTGTCGCTCGATCCCAGCGACAGCGATGCGCGGCGCCGCTATGGCGACCTGTTGGTGAGTCAAGGCCAGCATGCCGATGGTATTGCGGCGATCAAAAAGGCGCTCGAACTCGATCCGCTGTCCTCACGGACATGGGGTGACCTTGCTAATTCACTCATCGTCGAGCACGACTATGATGGCGCGCGCGAGTCGCTGCGCCGTGCGCTCGAGATTGCGCCGCAGTCCTCATACATTCTGAGCGACGTCGCTACGCTGCAGCTGCTCGAGGGCAAGCCCATGGAGGCTCTCGGCAATTTCCGCAGGTCCGAAATGGACGCTTTTAGGCTACCGGGTATAGCCATGGCCGAGCACTCGCTCGGCCACCACGTGGAATCGCAACGCGCGCTCGATGAGACGATAGCGAAGACCGCAATGGGATCGGCCTACCAGATTGCCGAGGCCTTCGCATGGCGCGGCGATAAGGACAAGGCTTTCGAGTGGCTGGAGCGAGCCTACCGGCAGCGCGACGGCGGCCTCGTAACGATCAATTCCGACCCGCTGATGACGTCATTGCGTGCCGATCCGCGCTACAAGGTGTTCCTGCGCAAGATGAATTTGCCGGAGTGAGGCGATAGAGACCGCCGCGTACCGAGTGGCGGGTCGTGAACGGCCGCTTCGGAGCGAATCGTAAGCTGTGCGTCGATGTCCGGTTGTGGCCGGTCTCAGCCGGGTGCGGAAGATTGACGACTGCCTCTGATGTGCCCTAAGCGGTCCCACGCGCCGATTTCGTGTGGCGAGACATTTTTTGGGAGGATGCTAGACTCATTAAGGCAAGTCGTAAGCCCCCCGTAAGTCATGACTCCGAAAAAAGATTTTGACATGATCGCGTTTCTGTCAGCAAAGGACTGGGAACGCTGGCTGGGCAAAGGCCACGCGAAATCAGTCGGCGTATGGCTGCAATTCTTTAAGAAAGGCTCGGGCATTCCGTCGGTGAGCTACGAAGAAGCGCTGGCCGTTGCTTTATGCTACGGGTGGATCGATGGTCAGCTAAAGAAGCATGATGGAGATTCTTGGCTGCGAAAATTTACGCCGCGGCGCCCAAACAGCATTTGGTCTAAACGCAATTGCGAACTCGTCGAGCAACTTACGAAGTCCGACAAAATGCAGCCCGCAGGACTTAAAGAGATTGAGGCGGCGAAAGCGGATGGTCGCTGGGGTCGTGCTTATGATTCGCCGAGCAAAACGACCGTGCCGGCGGACTTCTTAACGCTACTCTCCAAGAACAGGAAGGCGAACGCGCACTTTAAAACATTAAACAAAGCGAATATCTACGCGATTACGTGGCGCCTGCAAACTGCAAAAAAGACGGAGACACGCGAAAAGCGGATGGCGGCGATCATCGAAATGCTTTCGAAAGGACAATCCTTTCATTAGTGACGGCTGCCTGGAGCGACTTCAATGGCCGCTATGCATAAACCCAAGGCGCAGGCGCGTCTGACCGCTTTTGGCCCGTCAAGCGCGCGCCTCAGCTTGACTGCGGATGATCGGTACGCCCCGGACCTACCGCTTGCTTCCGGCCCGCCCCTCTCAGCGCTGTGCCGATTGCCAATTCGGCGCCGCATAGTACGGAGCATGGTCTGGCGCCAGACGGCGGCCTAAAATGTGATCGGCGGCTTTTTCCGCCAGCATGATGGTCGGCGCATTCAGATTGCCGGTGGTCACCGAGGGCATGATGGACGAATCGACTACGCGCAGCCGCTCCAGGCCGCGCACCCGCGTTTCGGGATCGACCACGGCCATCGCATCGTCGGCGGCGCCCATTTTGCACGAACAGGACGGATGATAAGCGCTCTCGACCTTGTCGCGGATGAAGGCGTCGATTTGCGCATCGCTTTGCACGCTATCGCCCGGCTGCAGCTCGCGGCCGCGATATCGATCGAAGGCGCGCTGCGCGAAGATTTCGCGCGTCAGGCGTACGCAGGCGCGCATTTCCACCCAGTCGTCGGGATCGCTCATATAGTTGAACAAGATCCGCGGCTTATCGAGCGGCTCGCGGGAGCGCAAGCGCACCCAGCCGCGGCTCTTCGACCGCATAGGCCCGACGTGCGCCTGGAACCCATGCTCCTGCGCCAACGTGGAACCGTCATAGGCCACTGCCATGGGCAGAAAGTGATATTGAATGTCCGGATACGGGACACCGGCACGGCTGCGGATGAAACCGCAAGTCTCGAAGTGGTTGGTGGCGCCGAGGCCGTCTTTGCGCAGCAGCCAGCGAGCACCGATGAGCGCGCGGCTGAAGTTACCGATGGACGAGTAGAGGGTGATCGGTTCCTTAGAGGCGACTTGAAAATAAAATTCCAAATGATCCTGCAGATTCTCGCCCACGCCCGGCAGATGCTGAACCACCTCGATGGCATGCTCGCGAAGCTCGGCTTCGGGGCCCACGCCGGAGAGTTTCAGCAACTGCGGCGAGTTGATGGGGCCACCGCTCAGTATCAGCTCGCGTGCGATGCGCACGCGGCGCTGTGCGCCGCCCCGGACGTATTCGAGCGCGACCGCGCGCTTGCCGTCGAACGCGATGCGCGTTGCCAAAGCATGCGTCAACACTTCTAAATTGGGGCGACGCATCGCGGGCCGCAGATAGGCGTTCGCCGCGCTCCAGCGCCGCCCGTCCCCCACTGTCATGTCCATGCGGCCAAAACCCTCTTGCTGAAAGCCATTCACGTCGCTGCTGTGCGGGTAGCCTGCCTCTGCGGCCCCCGCCAGCCACGCGGCATGCAATGGGTTGCTGAGAGTGCCGTAGCGAGTACGCAGTTGGCCGGCCTCGCCGCGGTAGCGATCCCCGCCCTCCTCACGCTTCTCCGCTCGCTTAAAGTACGGGAGCACATCGGCGTAGCCCCACCCTTTGGCACCCTGCGCTTCCCAGTGTCCGAAATCCTGAGGGTTGCCGCGGATGTACACCAAGCCGTTGATGGACGAGGATCCTCCCAGAACCTTGCCCCGCGGGGTGTGCATGCGGCGCCCGTTCAAGTGCGGCTCGGGCTCTGTGTGATAGAACCAGTTGTACTTCGGCATGTTCATCGGAATCGACAATGCCGATGGCATCTGGATGAATATCGATCGATCGGAGCCGCCGTACTCCAACAGCAGCACTTTGTGGTTCGAGTCGGCGCTTAAGCGATTGGCCAGCACGCAGCCCGCGGACCCCGCGCCCACAATCACGAAATCAAAAGTTTCTTCGATGGCGTCCATCAATACGGCGCGTCGATATTGCCCATGGCGACGTACACGCTCTTGAGCTGCGTATAGTGTTCCAGCGCCGCCCGGCCATTCTCACGGCCCAATCCTGAGAGCTTCACGCCGCCAAAAGGCAGCTCCACCGGGGTGACATTGTACTGATTGATCCAACACGTCCCCGCTTGCAGGCGTGCGATGACACGATGGCCACGCATCAAATCGTTGGTGAAGACACCGGCGGCCAATCCAAACTCCGTGGCATTGGCGCGCTCGATCACCTGATCTTCATCCTCGAACTCAAGCACCGCCATGACCGGTCCGAAAATCTCTTCGCGCACGATCGCCATGTCGTCGCGGCAATTGTCGAATACGGTAGGCGCGACGAAGAAGCCTTTGGCCAGTTCGCCGGTGGTCACTCGCGCGCCGCCCGTGAGAATCTGTGCACCCTCGGCGCGACCGCGGGCGATGTAACCCAAGACTTTGTGCATGTGCTGTTCTGATATCAGAGCACCGACCTGGGTTGCGGGATCCATCGGGTCGCCGATGCGCATGGCATTGACGCGTCTAACGAGCCGCTCGAGAAACGCCGCCTTGATCGATCGATGCACAAACACCCGCGTGCCGTTGGAGCAGACCTGACCGGAGGAATAAAAGTTTGCTAACAGCGCGCCGGAAACGGCGTTGTCGATGTTCGCATCGCCGAAGATGATCAACGGCGATTTGCCCCCCAATTCCAACGTCACGTTCTTTAATGTTCGCGACGCATCGCTCATCACCGCTTTGCCGGTCCCCACTTCACCGGTCAAGGAGACCTTGCGGATGTCGCGGTGCGCGGTCAGTAGCCGGCCTGTTTCGGCGAAGCCTTGTACGACCTGAAATACGCCGGGCGGCACACCCGCTTCGAGCAATATCTCTTGGAGCTTCACCGCTGAAAAAGGCGTCAATTCGGCGGGTTTGAAGATCATGGCATTGCCGCAGGCGAGAGCCGGCGCAGCCTTCCAGCACGCAATCTGCAGCGGGTAGTTCCAAGCGCCGATGCCGGCGACGACTCCCAGGGGTTCGCGCCGCGTATAGCCAAACGCCTGCGCTCCAAGATCAATATGCTCACCGCTGATGCTCTGCGCGAGCCCGGCGAAATACTCGAAGCAATCCGCACCGGACGCAACATCCACGACGCGCGTCTCTTGGATGGGCTTGCCGGTATCTCTGGTTTCGAGTTCAGCCAGTTCCTGATTGCGAGATCGCAGTAGATCCGCGGCGCGGCGCAGTACGCGGCCGCGTTCGGCACCCGTCATCGCGGCCCACTGGATTTGGGCACGCAAGGCGGCGGACACGGCGGCGTTGACCTGTGCCGTACCCGACACCGTGACGTAACCGAGGATTTCGCCGGTCGCGGGATTGAGCGATGCAAATCGCTGGCCCGGCGCGGGGGCTGCAGTGTGCGAATCCGTTGACGCGGGGATTGCGCGTTCTCCAGCAGCGAGCCGTCCATCGACGAACGCCGTTAACAGAGCCCGTGCGCTTTCGCTGTCGGCTTCCTGCCATCCCGACATCGCCGCTCGCAGCCACACTCCGTCAATCATGGCGGCGATCATCGCAGCGAGACTGTGGGCCTCATCCGCCGCGACGAGCTTGAGCAAGGAATTGCGCAGGATGGATAATGTACGCCGCTGATACACGGACTGGATGCGTCTCAGGCGGTCGGCATGCAAAACCTGGCCCCAAAACGCGAGCCACGCACTGCCCGTGCGTTGATCGAATTCTTCAGGGGCCAGATTCGCGTCAATGACCGCTTGGATTCTGCCTCGCGGTGTTGACACCAGGCGGGAGCGTGCACGCACCTGACTGGCGACGCGACACGCCAGTGATCGAAAGGCGGCATCGAGCAGCCCGTCCTTGTCGCCAAAATAATGCGCCACCAAACCCGCCGATATGTCGGCTCGCGCCGCGATTTGCGCGAGCGTCGTGCCCACATAGCCGAGTTCCGATAGGCTATCGATGGTGACTTCGACCAGCTGGCGGCGCCTCGTTGCTTCAACGGTGATTGAATCGGCGCCGGGAGAGGCGATTGATTGCTTATTCAAAACACGCAGCCTGATAGGGGATGAAAGACCATTGTGGACCTTCTATCGCATTGTAGATAACATCGGTAAACGGACGCTTTTAGTCATTAACTTCAGACAGTTAGGGATGCACTGGTGAACGGCAACCGGGACCTATTGAACAAGCATTCAAAATCTGAAACTGAAGCTCAATCATGCTGCCGGGCAGGGCGTGCGGTCAACCCCCTCCACCTGTGGGCGTGTTGCAGCCTATTTTTGTGCGGGAGCCTGTCCGAAGCGCAATCGGCGCCTATCGCAGACCCGCCTAGCTGCCAAACAGTGCGCTTTGCCGACGTCGGTTGGACCGACGTCACCGCTACTACTGCGTTGGCGAGCCAACTGCTTCACTCGATCGGTTACACCCCCTCCACCACGGTGCTGTCGGTGCCCGTCACGTTCGCTTCGTTGCAGAACAAGGACATCGACGTGTTTCTCGGCAATTGGATGCCCACCCAACAGGCCGACATACACCCCTACCTTGAAGACGGCTCCGTGGTGGTCATCGGCGCGAATCTGGTCGGAGCGAAATATACCCTGGCCGTACCCGCCTATCTTTACGCGGCAGGCCTGCAGGACTTCAAGGACATCCAGCGCTTTGCACCGGCACTCAACAGTTCGATCTACGGGATCGAGCCCGGCAACGACGGCAATCGGCTTGTGCTCAATATGCTCAAGGAGAATCTGTTCAACCTCGGCGAATTCAAATTGGTCGAGTCCAGCGAGCAAGGAATGCTGTCGCAGGTAGAACGGGCGGTCCGTAGCAAGCAGGCGGTGGTGTTTCTTGCCTGGGACCCGCATCCCATGAACATGCGATTTGATTTGAAGTACTTAGCGGGCGGAGATCAGGTGTTCGGGCCCAACTACGGCGGTGCCACGATCTACACAACCACCCGCAAGGGCTACAGCGAGGCCTGCCCCAACGTCGGCCGACTGCTCAAGAATCTAAAATTCACGCTGCGCGGCGAGAGCGAAATGATGGCGGCCATGCTGGATCGGCATGAACCGCCGGACGTCGCGGCGGCAGCATGGCTCAAGGCGAATCCCACTGCCGCGCAGACATGGCTGGACGGGGTACTGACTTTTGACGGCCGCCCGGCCTTGACGGCACTGGCACATTCCGCGGCGCCGCTGCGCGCAAGTGGCTTCGAACAGTGGGTGATCACTCACAAGATCCCGGTAGGCGACGCCATGGCGACAGCCATCGACTACGTCAAAGCTCATGGCACGTACTTCTTTGAAGGGATCTCAATCGCCATTCGAGCGATGGTAAACGCGGTGAACACAGTGCTCCGCGTGCTGCCCGCCCCCGGTCTGATTCTGGCCGCCGCGGTCCTTGCGTGGGTCTTGCGCCGCTCGCTGCCACTGGCCGCATTCGTCGCCGCCGCGCTGTTGTTTATTTTGAATCAGGGCTACTGGGCCGCGACACTGGAAACACTCTCCCTGGTGGTCGTCGCGACTGTAGCGTCCGCGGCGATCGGCGTGCCCGTGGGAATCGCGGCGGCGCACCGGCCTCGCCTGTTCGCTGCGCTTCGCCCGGTACTCGATTTGATGCAGACGTTGCCGACGTTCGTGTATCTCATCCCCACGCTCGTGTTGTTCGGCTTGGGCGTCGTGCCCGGGCTGATATCGACGGTCATTTTCGCTCTGCCGGCACCCATTCGCCTGACACACTTGGGAATATCGTCGGTGCCTAGGCCTTTGATCGAGGCGGGCGAGGCATTCGGGGCGACTCGCCTGCAACTGCTTTGGAAGGTTGAACTGCCGAGCGCGGCCTCGACGATTGTCGCAGGCATCACCCAGTGCATCATGCTGAGCCTGTCGATGGTGGTGATCGCTGCCCTGGTTGGCGCGGGCGGTCTCGGCGTTCCGGTGGTACGGGCGCTGAACTCGGTGCAGGTCGGCGTGGGATTTGAGGCCGGTTTTACCATTGTGCTGCTCGCCATCGTCTTGGACCGCATCAGCAGGCCGAAGGAACCCGGAGCATCGCGATGAGTTCGCCGAACGCTGCCGTGGAATTCAAATCAGTCGATATTTTGTTCTGCAAGGCCGGCCGTGGTGGGCGCAGGACGATGCGGGAAGCATTAATTGCTTTGGATGCCGGAAGCACCCGCGCGGACATTCAAGACAAGTATGGCGTGATCGTTGGTGTGGCAGGCGCAAACTTAAGCGTCTCTCGCGGTGAAATATCTGTGCTGATGGGCCTATCCGGGTCGGGCAAGTCGACTTTATTGCGCGCAGCCAATGGATTGAATACCGTCACGCGCGGATCCGTGTTGGTCCGCGATGGCGACTCTTCTATCGACGTCGCGAACTGCGATCCGCACCAATTGCGGCGGCTGCGGCGCGAAAGGATAGCCATGGTTTTCCAACAATTCGGCTTGCTGCCGTGGCGCACGGTGCGGGAAAACGTCGGATTCGGATTGGAGCTGCGCGGCGACAACACCGCCAAACGCAAGACCATCGTCGATGAGAAGCTCGAATTGGTGGGGCTCACGCAGTGGGCGGAACGCCATGTCGGAGAGTTGTCCGGAGGCATGCAGCAACGCGTCGGTTTGGCGCGCGCGTTTGCAACCGATGCCGATATCCTGCTGATGGACGAACCTTTTTCCGCGCTGGACCCGCTGATCCGCGGCAAGCTGCAGGACGAGTTACTCGAGCTTCAGGCGCGCGTCAAGAAGACGATACTGTTCGTCAGCCACGACCTGGACGAGACGTTGAAACTCGGCGACCGGATCTCGATCATGCAGAACGGGCGAATCATACAAACCGGAACCGCTGAGGATATCGTGCTCGCGCCCGCGGACGACTATGTCGCCGAATTCGTCCGTCATATGAATCCTCTCACCGTGCTGACCGCCAGCATGATCATGCAGAAACGCGCGTATTTCGGTGGTGAGGGTACTGAGGTGTGGCTGGATGTCGACAGGCGTTACCAGCTGTCGTTGAATGCGCTGGACCAGGCGTTGGGCTTGACGCTGGACGGTATCACCCACTCGTTGCGTTACATTCAGGACGACGCAAACGTCGGGGTCGAGGAGCCCGGGCTGGCGATCGCGCCCGCGTCGATGTCTCTGCAAGCGATCATTCAACTGCGCCAGAACTCGGGCCACCCTGTTTTGGTCGCCGAGGACGGCAGAATCCTTGGCGTGTGCGGCGAGAAAGAAATCATTCGCGCGCTCGCCGGCGGGCGACGCGCCTGATACGCGCGCCGGCCAGTTTGTTCCTCCTAGTCCCGCTGAGGCGTTGCTGCCGTCTTGAGGGCTGTATCGGTCATTGGGGTTGGCGGCACAAGCAGGGCTAAGGCCACAGTACCCAATGACAGTGCCAGCATGGCCCAAAACGTAAGATGCAGCGCTTGTGCGAGTGCGAACTGGATCGAGGCGTCGCCGGTCGCCAGGCCGTGCGTCGTCAACAGTTGACGAAGCTGACTCGAGGTCACGGGCCGCATCGTTCCCGAGCCCCTCAAGCCATGGTTCAGCACCGCCCCCAGCAACGTGGCGCCAAGCGTGCTGCCTAAATTGCGCGAGAAGATATTGGATGCCGTGACGCTGCCGCGTTGCGTGGAATCGACGATTTCTTGAATGAGCACGAGCGAAGGCACGGTAATCAGTCCCATGCCGAAGCCCATTACGAGAGATCCGACGGCTGGCAGGAGTGGCGACATATCGGGTGTCAGCACAACAAAGAATATGGCACCCAGCGGTTGGAGCAGCGCTCCGCTTACAAGCAAGTGCCGGAGTTCAAAGCGATGGAAGAGACGTGCCGCCAGGGTCGCGCCGGCTGGCCAGCCAATGAGCATGGTCGTCAATGTGAGTCCTGCCGTGGTGGGCGAGCGTTGCATGACAAGCTGCACATAGATGGGTAGAAAGGTGGTGAGGCCGATGAGCGCCATGCTGGCCAGCACCGCAACGCCGTTGGTCGCCGCAATGGGTCGATGGCTCCAGAGCGCCAAGGGAACGATCGGATGGGCGGCCCGTCGCTCGAGCGCCACGAAGATCACACCCGCGAGGCAGAACACTGCGGCAGCGGCCGCGAGTCGCGCCGGCTGGTGGTTACCTATCTCGGTGAGCGTGATCAACAGCGACGTAACGGCCACCGTGAAAGAAACGGTACCGCCTATGTCGATGGAGCGTCGCCGGTGCGGCGAGTTCTCGGTGAGAAATAAAATAAAACCAGCCGCGGCCGCGATGCCCACGGGAATATTGATCCAAAAGATCCAAGCCCATGACACCGAGCGAATGATGATCCCTCCCAACACGGGCCCGACCACGGCCGCAACGGCCCACACACTGGCGAGATACCCTTGCACCTTGCCACGTTCGCGGGCCGGGTAAAGATCGGCCACGATCGTCATCGCAACAGGCTGCATGGCGCCGGCGCCGACGCCTTGAATGAGCCGACAGCAAATCATTGAGGGCATGGACCATGCGAAACCCGCCAAGAGCGATCCCACGAGGAAAATGCCAATCCCGATGAGCATGACCGGCTTGCGGCCATAAATGTCCGCAAGATTCCCAAAGACCACGATCATTGCGGTTTGCGTCAGCAGGAATGAAGAAAATACCCAACTGTAGAGACGCAATCCGCCCAGATCTGCGACGATCTGCGGCATAACAGTGGACACGATGGTCGCTTCGATGGCAATCATGGCCATCGTCGTCATTACTGAGGCGATGACGAGCGCACGAGCGGATTTCAGGTTCGGCAATAGGCGGTTCTCCCAAGGAAAGTGCCCGAGGTTCATGATTGCGGCTGGGCAACAGCTTATC
>DASWUU010000050.1:0-5896 GCA_036401515.1 Steroidobacteraceae bacterium | reverse complement strand
CGGCTTGGCCGCGGCGCTGGGCCACAAGGGGTTCTGGCAACTGGAGGCGGCCGCGATGCTGTCGCAGATCGGTTACGTGTCCCTGCCCGTTGAGCTGGTCGAAAAGCTGTACTACGGCAAGCGCCTGACGCCGGAAGAGCGCGCGCTTGCCGACGGAGCGCCGTATGTGGCGCGCACACTGCTCGGGCGTGTGCCGCGCATGGAACCGGTCATGGACATCCTCGCGGCAAGCCATGACCCTTCGAAGGTGGTGCCCGAGGAGCTGCAACGCGGCGCCGATATCCTTCGTTTGGTGCTGGCCTATGAGGCTCAAATCGCCTTGGGTCACTCGCCGGCCGATGCCGTTCGCTCAATCCGCGCGGCTGGGACTCGCGTGGATGCGAAACTTCTCGAGGGCCTCGAGTCGTTGGTGGGGGCATCGGTGGCCGCGCAGCAAGTCACCGAGCTGCAGGTTGGGAAGGTAAAGCCGGGGATGATCTTCATGGATGACCTGCATACGCACGTGGGCACTCTTTTGGTGCCCAAAGGATTCGAAGTTACAGAAACTTTCCTCGAACGTATGCGAAACTTCGGTCCTGGAATATTGGCGGAAAGGATTCGAGTCATGGCTTCTCCTTCTCCAGGCAATTAGGTGCCGACCGACGCTTCCCTGCTCGAGGCGCCAGCGCGGCGAGGCTATGCGGCGGGTTTGGGGCCTGGAGCCAAGCCGGGATTCGCCAGCGTCGAAGTCAAGGTGCTGGCCGGGTTTATCGTCGCCGTGTCGCTGATGGTTTTGGGCGGGGGCGTCACCTACAGCACGAGCGTCGAATTCGCAGACTCCGTCGAATGGGTGGCGCATACGCAGGAGGTGCGGGCGACGCTGGCCGATCTCTATAGCTCGCTGGCCGGTGCCGAGCTCGCGCAGCGCGATTATCTATTGACGGTCGATCAAAAAAGACGTGGGGACTATGAGCGCTTGGTGGGCGTCGTCGAGAACCAGCTTGCCGCCGTCGGCAGCTTGACGTCGGATAATCCAACGCAGCGTGAGAATGTTTCGACTTTAAGGCCGGCGGTGGCCAAGAGCTTGCGGGCGATGGCCGGTGTTTTGACGGCCTATGATCATTTTGGACTGGAGGCGGCTCGGGCTTTGATTGCAACGGGCAGTCGTGCCGCGAGCGATGGGATGCCGGATGTTCTTGCGCAGATCGAGCGCATGGACCACCTGGAAGTGCGGCTGCTTGGCGAACGACAGGCGATTTCTGCCCGCCATCGTCAGATCACCTTGCTGTCGCTATTGTGCACCTTGGGGATTGGGGCGGCGTTGCTGGTCTGGCTGTTTCGCGGTGTGCGCCGCGAGATGCGCGGCCGCGAAAAACTGGAACGGCAATTGCAACGGAAGGCCGAGCAATTGGAGGTGAGCAACAAGGAGCTGGAAAGCTTCAGCTATTCCATATCGCACGATCTGCGGGCTCCGCTTCGCGCCATCGATGGATTCGCGTTGATGGTACTCGAGGACTACACGGATCGTCTCGATGAGGAGGGGCGGCGGTATTTGACCGTGATCCGTGAGAACAGCAGGCGTATGGGCGCATTGATCGATGATCTGCTGTCTTTTTCGCGTCTGGGCCGGCAACCCGTGGCCAAATCCCAAGTCGACATGGAGGTGCTGATGCGTGAAGTGCTCAATGAAGCGCTGCGCGATTATCAGAAAGCTCCACCCACGGTGGAAATTAAGCCGCTACCCAGAGCGTATGCCGATCGCGCGTTGCTGCGCCAAGTGTGGGTGAATCTCATTTCCAATGCGCTGAAGTATTGCCGCAAATCGGATCAGCCGACGATAACGGTCAGCGGCAGCCAAACCGATACGGAAAGCGTATACGTTATCAGTGACAACGGGGTGGGTTTCAATATGGCATACGCGGACAAGTTATTCGGCGTGTTTCAGCGGCTGCACCGCGCCGACGAGTGCGAGGGGACGGGGGTGGGTCTCGCCATCGTCGACCGCATCGTGTCTCGGCATGGCGGCCGTGTGTGGGCGGACGGCAAACTCGATCGGGGCGCCACTTTTTCCTTCGCGCTTCCCAGGGGAGATCAGCATGAAGGAACATGAGGCTGTAGAGATTCTGCTGGTCGAGGACAGCGATGCCGACGCCGAGATGATCGTGAGGTCTTTGCGCAAAGGCAATCTAGTCAATCAGGTGTTCCGCGTTCACGATGGCGTGGAGGCGCTGGAATTCATTTTCCGGCAAGGCGAGTACCGGGAACGCCGCGGCGGCAATCCGAAACTGATTTTGCTCGATGTCAAAATGACGAGGCTGGGCGGCATCGACGTGTTGCGCAAGCTCAAATCCGAAGAGAGCACCAAGGTCATTCCCATCGTGATGCTCACCTCCTCGGCGGAGGATCGCGACATTCAGGAGAGTTATCACTTGGGGGTGAACAGCTACTTGGTGAAACCGGTCAACTTCTCGGAGTTCACCAACGTGGTGGCGCAAGTCGGATTGTATTGGGCGGTCATGAATCGGATGCCGTGATGCCGCTTCGATTCAAAGGTGTAGACGGTGCACGAGCCGATTAAAGTGCTCTTGATCGAAGACCGGGCAGAAGATGCCGAGCTGTTGCTGCGTGAAATGCGCCGCGGCGGACTCAATATCATCAGCAGCCGAGTCGAAACAGAAAAGGACTTCGAAGAGGCCTTGGAGAGTTTTGAGCCGGACTTGATACTGTCCGACTATACCTTGCCTGCCTTCCGCGGCCCGGATGCGCTGCGGATCGCGCGGCTACGCAGGCCCCATATTCCCTTTATATTCATTTCCGGAACCATCGGCGAGGAACGCGCCATCGAAGCCTTGAGGCAGGGCGCGGTGGACTATGTCCTCAAGGATAAGCGCGCGCGATTGGTGCCTGCCATCGAGCGCGCGCTTCGGGAGGCGAAAGAGCGCACCGCCGGGCACTGGGCATTGAAGGAACTCGAGGAAAGCGAGGAGCGCTTCCGTTTCGCCATGCATTATTCCGCGGTCGGAATGGCGCTGGTCGGAACGGGCGGGCGTTGGCTCAGCAGCAACCCGGCGCTTTGCAACATTGTCGGCTACCCGGAAGCTGAACTGATCTCGATCGATCCTAAGACCATCATCTTTCCCGCCGACCGGGATGGTGATAAAGAGCATGTGCGCAGACTGCTGGCCCGCGAGATTCAAGCCGCCCAGGTCAATATGCGCTTCGTGCGCAAGGACGGGCAGGTCGTATGGACCCAGCTCAATTGCTCGCTGGTGTGGCTGCAAAGCGGCGAACCGCATTATTTTATTTATCAGATCCAAGACATCACCGACCGCATCCGCACTGAAGAGGCGCTTCGCGCCAGCGAGGAGCGATTCCGCTCCATCGCCGATGCGACCCAGGAATGGATCTGGGAAATCGATGCCGCCGGTGTCTTGACCTTTAGCAGTCCGGCGGTGGAATCGATTCTGGGGGTTTCACGAGCCGCGCTCATCGGCCAGAATTTTCTAGAGTTCATGTTGCCGGCGACGCGCCAGACGGTGGAGGAATTCCTGCGGCGCAAACCGCTCGAACAGCGCCCGTGGCGGGACCTGGTGTTCGAGTACCGGCACTCAGGCGGCGGCATTCGTTGGCTCGACACCAATGCCATTCCGCTGACGGACGAGGCCGGTGCAATCGTGGGCTATCGCGGTGTGTCGCGCGATGTCACCCAACGGCGCCTGCAAGAGCAACGGATCACGCGTCTCAGCCGCATCCAAGCGGTCTTGAGCGGCATCAACTCGACCATCGTGAGGGTCCGGGAACGGCGCGAGCTGTTCCGCGAGTCGTGCCGCATTGCCGTCCAAGAAGGCGGCTTTCGCATGGCGTGGATTGGCGTCGTCGAGCCCGGCTCGACGCGCGTGCTGCCTCTCGTATGGGAAGGCGTGAATGAGGGATTTTTGGAAAAGAGGAGCTCAGCGCTGGCGTCTTTGCAGGAGGGCCCGGGTCCGGTGGGGTCGGCTATTCGGCACAAGAGAATCGTCGTGTCGAATGACTTGGCGAACGACGCGCTCGCGGTCCTTAAAGAAGAGGCTCTGGCGCGAGGCTTCCGCTCGCAGATCGTCATGCCGCTCATGGTGGCTGACCAGGTCGTGGGCGTGCTGGTGCTGTATGCGGCGGAAACCGGAGTTTTCGACCAGGATGAAATCAAGCTGCTGAAGGATCTCGCCGGCGACATTTCCTTTGCGCTCGACTACATCGCCAAATCGGAGCAATTGAACTACGTGTCCTATTACGACACGCTGACGGGACTTGCCAATCGGCAACTGTTCTTCGATCGGCTGGCGCAGGCGACCCAGGTGGCACGTGCAGAAAGGCGCGAACTGGCGGTCGTCGTCATGGACGTGGCGCGCTTCAAAAGGGTCAACGATACGCTGGGCCGCTCTGCCGGCGATCAATTGTTGAAGGAACTGGCGAAGCGCCTGCAGCGAACGACAAGTGAATCGGCGACGCCGGCACGCATCGGCAGCGATCGCTTTGCCCTGATCGTGCCTCGCCTGCCCGGGCCCATGATGGCGCGCTGGATCGATGAGTGGATCACCACCTCGTTCGCGGAACCGCTGATGATCGAGGGCGTGGAACTGAGCACCAGCGTAAAAATGGGTGTTGCCCTGTACCCGGCGGATGGGCAAACGGCGGAAATCCTGTTCGCCAATGCCGAGGAAACGCTGAAGCGCGCCAAGGGGTCCGCCGAACCGTATCTTTTCTATTCTTCGGAGATGAATGAGCTGCTGGCACAGCGGCTGCACTTGGAAAGCCGGCTGCGTAAAGCGGTCGCTCTTAAGCAGTTCGTGCTGCATTACCAAACCAAGGTCGACATGGCCTCGCGCAACATTGTGGGCTTGGAAGCGCTGCTGCGGTGGAACGATCCGGAGCGGGGGCTGGTGTCGCCGCTGCAATTCATTTCGTTGCTGGAGGAATCCGGGCTGATCGTCGAGGTAGGGCTGTGGGTCATCGAGCAGACCGTGGCGGACATGCGTGCCTGGCAAGAATTGAAGTTGGCGGTGCCGCGCGTGGCCGTGAATGTCTCGGAGATTCAGCTGAGGCAGCCTAACTTCGTCGAGAGTTTCATCGGAGCGCTCGGTCTCAAGGGCAAGACGCTGGCCTCGATTGACCTCGAGATTACGGAAACGATGATCGCACGCGACCGGGAGGCGAACATGCAGAAGCTGCTGCAGCTGCGCCAAGCCGGCTTACGGATATTCGTGGATGATTTCGGAACCGGCTATTCGGGGTTGAGTCAGATTGCGCACGTGCCCTTGGATGCCTTAAAGATCGACCGCGCCTTCGTCGCCGGCATGGATACGAGCACTGAGCACATGGCCATCGTGTCGACCATCGTTAATCTCGCCAAGGCGCTGCGCATTTTCGTCGTGGCAGAGGGTGTGGAGACGCAAGATCAAGCGGCGCGACTCTTGGCCCTCGGGTGCGACCAGGCCCAGGGGTACCTGTTCTCGCACCCGCAACCATTCCCGGAAATCTGCAAAATGTTGGCCTCAATGCCTTAGCGCTAATTGCGCGCTCGTCGCTGAGATTACTTCAGTGCGGTGTATACATCGACGAGTGACTTGGCATGCTTACCTGTCACGGGCCCTGCGACCATGTGACTTTGATGGTATATCCACACTTGACCGGCTCGATCTGTTCGAATGTCGTAGCCTTTGTACGCTTTCGTCGAAACCGTTTCCGTTGGTCCTTGTCGACTCACCGCGACGCCTCCTTGGGCGGGCGCTGCATGCGATTCTGCTGCCATAAGGATTTGACGCTGAGGCCATTGGCGGCGGGTGGGATGTACGCGCCGGAGACCACGGGCGGACCCACGACGCCGCTCGGCGCCACTGGGCAGGTGCCGTTCGATTGGTAGCTTAAGGCCGACGCGAGA
>DASWUU010000049.1:0-3572 GCA_036401515.1 Steroidobacteraceae bacterium | reverse complement strand
GCTTTGGCGCCTGCGTCGCGCAGCTGCGCATAAGAGTTGGCCATCGCCGAGCTGCCGCCCGTGCCTTGCACGGGGCCGAAGGCAAGGTTGTTGTAGAGCTTGGCATCGGCCGGTGCGCTCTCCACGGTCACCTTGGACCAGTCGGCGTCGAGTTCCTCGGCGAGGATGGTCGCAAGGCCGGTGTAAGAGCCTTGCCCCATTTCCAGATGCTTGGCGATCACGGTGATGCTGTCGTCAGAACCGATTCGAACGAAGGCGTTGGGCGCGAAGGGACTGGGCGCCATTGCGCCGGGCGCCGCTGCGCCCAGCGCGCGCCGCGTCGAGGCGGTCCATTCGAATCCGATGGTCAATGCCAGAACGGAGGCGCCCGCGGCGCTCTTGAGAAATTCGCGGCGCGTGGGCAGTAGTGATTGGACTGTCGGGCTTTTCATGTTCACGCCTTAATGGATTGCGCCGCTGAGTGAATCGCGGCGCGGATACGATTATAAGTGGCGCATCGGCAAATGTTGCCGCTCATGGCCGCATCGATGTCCGCGTCCGTCGGCGCCGCATTCTTTTCGAGCAGCGCGGTGGCGGACATGACCTGGCCGGACTGGCAATACCCGCATTGCGGCACTTGCAGCGCGACCCACGCTGCCTGCACAGCCTTGGCTTGCTTGCTCTGCAACCCTTCAATCGTGGTGATCTCTCGACCGGCCGCCGCCGACAAGGGCATCACACAGGAACGAATCGCCTGGCCGTCCAGATGTACCGTGCAGGCACCGCACAGCGCCATGCCGCAACCGAACTTAGTACCGTGCAGCCCGGCGACTTCACGCAGCGCCCAGAGCAAGGGCATGGTGGGATCGGCATCTAAAGTCGCGGATTGGCCGTTGAGGGTGAACGTTGTAGACATGATTGACTGACTCCCGAGTGGAGCTAAGGATTGTAACGCGATTAATGCGGTTTGAAATCAACGGCCGCTGTATTGCCGCCGCAGATCAGCACCCCGACGCGCTCGTGCACTTCCGGCACATATTGGCGAGAGGTCAGCGCGGCGAGGGCGGTCGCGCCGCCGGGTTCGGCGACGATTCGCAGCGTTGTCCAAAGCTGATGTTGCGCATCCGCGATCGCAGCGTCGGAGACCAGGACTGTTTTGCCGATATATCGCTGGATGACGGGGAATACCAGCTCGCCGATACGCCGCGGCGCGAGCGATTCGGCGGCAATTCCGCCTGCCTCGGCGTCCACCGGTTGACCCGCTGCGAGTGCACGGGTGAGCGTCGGTGCCTGGGCGGGCTCGACGGCTACGATTTTGATGCGTCCTTCATACCAGGCGGCAAGGCCCGCGATGAGCCCGCCGCCGCCCACTGCGACCATGAGCGTGGTCAGCTCTGCGGCTTGCTCCTCAAGCTCCAGCCCGACCGTACCCTGGCCAAGCATCGTTTCGCGCTGATCGAAGGCATGGATCGGCATGGCACCCGACTGGGCGATCCAGGCTTCGCTCGCAGCCAGTGCATCGGCATAGCGCTCGCCGGTGATCACCAATTGCGCACCGTAATCTTTGATCTGTTTAATTTTGGCCGGCGATGCGATGCTGGGGACGAATATTTTCGCGGGCACCTTGAGCTTCATGGCGGCGAACGCGACCGCTGCACCGTGATTGCCACCGGAGGCGGCGACGACCCCGGCGCTCGGTATCTTTCGGGTCAGCAAACTGGTGAAAGCGCCGCGCGGCTTGAACGAACCGGCATGCTGGAGCAATTCGAGTTTTAAAAGCAATCGCGACGTGTCGATGCCGAAATCCGATCCATCCACTTCGATAACGGGCGTGCGCCGAAGGTGCGGCGCGATGGTCGCATAGGCGGAACGGATATCTGCGGCCGAGATCACAGGTGCGGTCATTAGAATCCAGGGCGATTGACTAGCAATTCGTCTATTGGCAAACTAACTATATGATTGATTTGCGGGCAATTCAAGCGATAAGCAACGACCGGCGGCTGCAAATTCTCGAGTGGCTCAAGAAGCCGCGGGCGAATTTTCGAGCGCAAGTCGATGGGGATTTAGTCGAGGACGGCGTTTGTGCGGTGCTCATTGCGGAAAAGCTCGGCATCAGCCAGCCTACTTTGAGCGAGCACATGCGAGTGCTGCGCCAGGCAAATCTGGTGCAGTCAAAGAGGATCAAACAGTGGACCTTCTACAAGCGTAACGAGGCACGCATCAAGGAGATCAAGCGATCGATAATCGCCGGCTTGTAGGAATCAGACTTTAAAGGCCCAATCGGCTACCATGCAGGCCATGGGTAGGCTCACCATGGGTGGATTGCTTGGGCGCTTTCTGGCGTCGCTGGCTTTGGTGCTGCTGACATTCAATCCCACCGGCTTCTCGTTCATAAGCTGGGTCGCGACGAATTTTCCGCATATCGAGCCCATCCAGGCGGTTGTCGGACTCGTTTTGCTGGCCGTATGGATATTTTTCGTGCACGCGACGTGGCGCTCGCTTGGAACCCTGGGGGTGTCCATGGGTCTTGCCTTCTTCGCCGCCGTGATCTGGCTCATCAGCACCTGGGGCTGGCTCGATACCTCCAGTCACACCGCCATGATATGGATTGCGCTGATCTTCATCGCATGCATGTTGACGGTCGGCCTCTGTTGGGCGCTGATTCGGGTGAGAGTCTCCGGTCAGCCCGTCGTCGAGGAAGTGCAGCGTTGAGGGCGGCCGCCGGCGCGGATTTTATTTTTCTATTCGAACACGATTCGCGGAAAATAGAACGACACTGTCCAGTTCGGGACATCGACAATCTCGCTGATCCGAAGATCGCCGCAGACGCTGCATAAGAGATACGCGTCTATCGCGGGCATAGTGTGCTGACGCGTGAGCAAGTCGACCATCGAGCGGACGGCGTCGCGGGCCGCTTGCATGAGGTCCGGGCCGATGCCCGTGGCTACTTCGTAACCTTTGGTGTCCAGATGACGGCTGACGGGGCCGGGCGTTCTGAAACGAGGAAAGCTCAAAGGCGCTCGCTTGATCAGGTCAAAGTGCAGCGCCACCCGCATCGGGCTCTCGATGGCCGTCCCGCACACTTCGCCGTCGCCTTGGGCCGCGTGCGTATCCCCGACCGAAAAGAGTGCTCCCGAAACTTCGACCGGCAAAAATAATTCCGTTCCCAGCGCGATGTCTTTGACATCCATGTTGCCGCCGACGCGGCGCGGGGGGACGATGCTGTGCAGCCCGGGCGCCGCCGGGGCCACGCCTATCGTGCCGGTGAAGGGTTTTAAGGGAACCTTGCCACCGGCGCCGAAGGAGGCCGGGCTCAACGAGTTGGGATCGTAGCGCCACAGATGCAGCGCCGGTTCCTTGAAATCTTCCGCGAGCAGGCCAAAGCCTGGGATGTTTGCGGTCCAACCCCAGCCGGACGGCGCGAACGACAGCAGCGTGACCTTTAAGATGTCTCCCGGCTCGGCGCCTTCAATATACACGGGGCCGGTCACAGGGTTGATCTTGCCGAAGTCCATGCGGCCTAGGTCGGCGAGCGTTGAATTTCCCTGCAGCTGGCCCCCGGAAGCATCTGCGACGTCGAATTCCACCGACTC
>DASWUU010000048.1:0-9766 GCA_036401515.1 Steroidobacteraceae bacterium | reverse complement strand
AAAACGCGCACGGGCTGAAATTTGCCGCGGACGCCGCGATGCGCGGTGCCAGCGTGGTGCTGTGGGATCCGGCGGGCGATGCGCGGCCTCCCGCGCTGCCGTCCGAAGTGTTCGCGGCTGCGATCCCGCACTTGAAAACGTTGGTGGGACGTATCGCAGACCGCTTCTTCAACTGGCCCTCACAACACTTGCGCATCACGGGCATCACCGGCACCAATGGCAAAACCACGTGTGCTTACTTGCTGGCGCAATGCGTGGAGCGCTTGGGAAATGCGGCTGCGTACATCGGCACGATCGGCTGGGGCCGTCCCGCGTCGCTCGCCGAACCCACTCACACCACTCCTGATGCAGTCACGGTGCATCGGATGCTCGCCAAGTTGCGCGCCTCGGGCGTGCGCGAGGTGGCCATGGAAGTCTCCTCGCACGCCCTCGACCAAGGGCGCGTGGATGGCGTGCGTTTTCAGGTTGCGGCTTTCACCAATTTTACCCGCGACCATCTGGACTATCACGGCACCATGCTCAAGTACGGCGAGGCGAAGGCCAAGCTGTTTCAGCACACCGAGCTTGCGCACATGGTGCTGAACGTCGACGACGAGTTCGGCCGCGCGCTCGCGCAAAAATATTCCGGCAGCGCCTCGCTGATCGCAGTGTCGGTGTGCGGCGGCTCAGATTGGTTGGCCGAACGTGCCCTGCACGCCAATGAGGTGCGGTTGAATCCGCGCGGCATCTCAATCGATCTGGACGGCAGCTTCGGCAAGCTTCACCTCGAAACCCAACTCATGGGGCGATTCAATGCGGAAAATGCTCTCGTGGTGATGGCGTGTCTTTTGTCTCTGGGCGTTTCGTTTCACGATGCGGCCAATGCGCTGGCCGCGTGCAAGCCGGCCCCAGGCCGGATGGAAGTGGTGCAAGCGCAAGCTCGCGACAAGCCCACCGTAGTAGTCGACTATGCCCATACGCCCGATGCGCTGTCCAAGGCATTGAGCGCGGCGCGCGAGCACTGCCGAGGCTCCCTTTGGTGCGTATTCGGTTGCGGCGGAGACCGCGATGCCGGCAAGCGGCCGGTGATGGGGGCCATCGCCGATGAGCTGGCTGATCAAATTATCGTCACCGACGACAATCCGCGTTCCGAAGATCCGCAAGCCATCACGGATGGCATCTTAAGCGGCATGAAGTCACGCCGCGCACGGGTGATTCACGAACGCGGCGAAGCCATCGCCACGGCACTCACGGAGGCGCAGGCGGCCGACGTGGTGCTGATCGCCGGCAAAGGCCACGAGGATTATCAGATCTACGGGCAGACACGGCGTTCATTCAGCGACCGCACGGAAGCGCTGCGCTATCTGGGGGCCGCGGCATGAAGCGAACCCTCCGAGAGGCGGCTCGAGTGGTGGGCGGCCGGCTGGTGGGCGAGGATCGGCCCTATGGCTGCGTGTCCACCGACAGCCGCACATTGAAACCCGGTGCGCTGTTCGTCGGGTTGCGCGGCCCTAATTTCGACGGCACGGCGTTCGTTCACGCGGCGGCGGCGCAGGGGGCGATCGGCGCGCTGGTTGAACGCGAGACGCCCGGTGCGTTGCCGCAGGTGGTGGTGGCCAACGCATTAGTGGCGCTGCAAGAGCTGGCCCGAGCCTGGCGCGCCGACTTCACCTTGCCGGTGGTCGCGGTGGCCGGCAGCAACGGCAAGACCACGGCGAAGGAAATGACCGCCGCCATCTTGGCGCGCACGGGCCTGTGCATGGCCACCCGCGGAAATCTCAACAATCACATCGGCGTTCCCGTCACGCTCATGCGTCTGGAGTCCTCGCATCACAGCGCCGTGATCGAAATGGGCGCCAACCGAGTCGGCGATGTCGCTGAACTGATGCGAATCGCGCAACCGTCGGTCGGTCTCATCACCAATGCCGGCGCCGAACATCTGGAAGGCTTCGGCGATCTGGACGGCGTAGCGAAGGGCGAGGGCGAAACGGTGTCGCGTCTTCACCCCACGGGCACCGCCATTATCAATGCCGATGACGCTTACGCCGCTTATTGGCGCGGCGTGTCCGGTGCGAAGCGCGTCATCACGTTCGGCGTGCGCAACAGCGCAGATTTTACCGCGAGGCAGGTCTTTCAGGGCATTGAGCGCGGTGAGTTCGCCACGCGCTTTACCTTGATATCGCCCTTAGGCGAGAGCGCGATCATCTTGAAGGCGGGCGGCGCGCACAATGTCGGCAATGCGTTGGCGGCGGCGGCGGCCGCAAGCGCCGCCGGTGCAACCCTGGCGGACATCACCGCGGGGCTGGCTGACTTTCGCGCGGTCTCCGGCCGCCTGCAACTCAAGGCCGGTGCGCGGGACAGCTGGATCATCGACGATTCGTACAATGCCAATCCCAGTTCGGTGCGCGCGGGCTTGGAGGTGCTGCGGCTCCTAAGCGGCGTGACCTGGCTGGTGTTGGG
Source organism: Steroidobacteraceae bacterium (assembly GCA_036401515.1). Taxonomy (GTDB): domain Bacteria; phylum Pseudomonadota; class Gammaproteobacteria; order Steroidobacterales; family Steroidobacteraceae; genus Bog-1198. The sequence goes on along the minus strand of DASWUU010000048.1, from coordinate 7,327 downwards.
CGACATGGCCGAGCTTGGGCCGGCCAGTCAAGACAGTCACGCACAAATGGGCGTTTACGCGCGCGAGTGCGGCGTCAAGCGGATATTCGCGGTGGGGCCATTGAGTTCCACAGCCGTGGAAACCTTCGGCCCGGGAGGGGAATGGTTCCCGGACGTCGATTCGCTGATCCGCAGATTGCAGGCTGAGCTCACCTCGGGCGTGACGGTGCTGATCAAGGGTTCGCGCATCAATCGTTTGGAACGGGTTGTGCAGGCCCTCACGGGCAGCGCTACCGCTTCAGGGACCGTGACATCGGGCCCCATGATGAGAGCGAGCTGACGCCGTGCTGCTACTCCTCAGTGAATATTTGGCGAAGTACTACAGCGGCTTTCACGTATTCCAGTATCTCACGCTGCGCGGAATTCTCGCCGCCGTCACCGCATTGCTGGTGGCCTTGTTCATCGGGCCGTACATGATCTCCTTGCTGAGCCGTTATCAGATCGGCCAGGTGGTGCGTACCGACGGGCCGAAAAGTCATTTCCAAAAAGCCGGCACGCCAACCATGGGCGGCGGCCTGATCTTGGTGGCCATGGCGATCGGCACGTTGCTGTGGGCGGACCTATCGGTCCGATTCATCTGGGTGCTGCTGGGAACCACGTTGGCCTTCGGCTTGATCGGCTTCTACGACGACTATCTGAAGATGGTGGTCGGAAACTCGAAGGGCTTGGCCGCGCGCTATAAATACCTGTGGCAATCGGTCGCGGGGCTCACCATCGCGCTCGTGCTGTACAGCATGCACCAATCACCCTCCGAGACATCACTCTACGTACCGTTCTTCAAAAGCGTGGCGCTTCCGATGTCCGCGCTGGCTTTCGTGGTGTTCGCGTACTGCGTCGTCGTCGGCAGCAGCAACGCCGTGAATTTGACCGACGGTCTGGATGGATTGGCCATTATGCCCGCGGTGATGGTGGCGGCGGCGCTCGGCGTTTTCGCCTACGTCACGGGCAACATCAAATTCGCAAGCTATCTGCAAATTCCCTACATCGGGGGTGCAGGCGAAGTGCTGATTTTCAGCGCGAGCTTGGTGGGCGCCGGTTTGGGGTTCCTGTGGTTCAATTCCTACCCCGCTCAGGTTTTCATGGGCGATGTCGGCGCGCTGGCGGTCGGTGCCTCGCTCGGCACCATTGCCGTCATCGTGCGCCAGGAATTGGTGCTGTTCGTCATGGGCGGCGTGTTCGTGCTCGAGACCGTGTCGGTGATGTTGCAGGTCGCCTCGTTCAAGCTGACGGGCAAGCGGATATTTCGCATGGCGCCCATCCACCATCATTTTGAATTAAAGGGATGGGCCGAGCCGAAAGTCATCGTGCGTTTCTGGATCATCAGCTTCGTGCTGGTGCTGGCGGGTCTTGCAACCTTGAAGATCCGATGATGAACAGCGTCGTTGTCGGCTTGGGGAAAACGGGCGCTTCCTGCGTGCGCTATCTCGCCAAGCGCGGTGATCACGTGAGCGCTACCGATACCCGGCTCGCACCGCCGGGCCTTGTGCAATTGGGCGAGATGGCGGCATCGGTGGAGCTGCGGCTGGGCGGGTTCGACCTGTCGCTACTCGAGGGCGCATCGCAAGTGCTGATGTCGCCGGGCGTGTCTCAGGATGAGCCCATCGCGCGCGCCGCACGCGCTCAAGGCATCGAAGTGTTGGGCGACGTGGAACTGTTCGCGCGCGACGTGCAGGCACCGGTGATCGGCGTGACCGGCACCAACGGCAAGAGCACCGTCACCACCCTGGTGGCGCGCATGGCAGCAGCGGCGGGGCGGCGCGTATTGGCGGGCGGAAACTTGGGCGAGCCGGCGCTGGATCTGCTCGAGCAGCCGGCTCCGGATCTGTACGTGCTGGAGTTGTCGAGTTTTCAATTGGAAACCACCTCCTCGCTCGAACTGCAGGCGGCCGTGGTTTTGAATGTGACGGCGGATCATTTGGACCGCTACCCCTCGGTGGCCGCCTACGCACAGGCCAAGGAACGGATTTTTTCCAAGGCATCCACCGTCGTGCTCAATGTGGACGACCCTCATGTGGCGGCGATGGGTGGGCGGCAACATTTAAGTGAGGCTGCGCGGGTGAGCTTCTCGATTGAACGGGACGATACGGATTTCTCACTCATCCGCAGCGGCGGACAAATCTTCTTGGCGCGCCGTGGCGAGAAATGGCTCGACGCCGCGCGCATGAAGATCACCGGCTTGCACAACGCGGCGAACGCACTCGCGGCCCTTGCGCTGGGCGAAGCGGCGGGGTTGCCGAGATCCGCCATGATCGCGGCTTTGGAAAGCTTTCCGGGCCTGTTGCATCGCTCCTCGTGGGTCGCCGACATCGGCGGCGTGCGCTATATCGATGATTCCAAGGGCACCAATGTCGGAGCGACCATGGCGGCGGTGGCCGGCATGCCGGGCCCGTTGGTCATGATCGCCGGGGGCGAGGGCAAGGGCCAAGATTTCACGCCCTTGGGCAAAGCGTTTCAAGGCAAGGTGCGCGAAGCGGTCCTGATCGGAAAGGATGCGCCGGGCATCGCGGCCGCACTTCATGGGGTGTGCCGCACCGAAACGGCTTCCTCGATGGAAGCCGCGGTAAGCCGGGCCCATTGCGTCGCGCTTGCCGGCGATACCGTGCTGCTCTCGCCCGCCTGCGCTAGCTTTGACATGTTCCGCGACTACGGCCATCGCGGCGATGTCTTCGCCGCGGCCGTGCAGAAGCTCAAGGCCGCCACCAAGGCAGCAACCAAGACCGCCGCCAAGGCCTCCACGCCATGAACACTGCCACCATGTCCTACGGGGTGCGGGCGCGAGAACGCATGCCTTTCGTCTGGGATAGCGTCACCTTAGCGTTGGTGGCGGCCTTGACGCTCGTGGGCCTGATCATGGTCACCTCCGCCTCCATGGCCATCGCCGCGCGCAGCATGGGCGATCCGTTTTATTTTCTCGAGCGGCAATTCATTTTTACCCTGGCCGGGCTGTTGCTCGCCTGGATGGTCACCCGGGTGCCCACCGAGCTGTGGGACAAGTACAGCTTAGCGCTGCTGCTGCTGGGGCTGTTGCTGCTCACACTGGTGCTGATTCCGGGCTTGGGCGCGCGGGTCAATGGCGCCCGGCGCTGGCTTCGAATCGGCATGTTGAATTTCCAGGTATCCGAATTGGCCAAGGTGCTGGTGCTGACGTGGGTATGCAGCTACTGCGTGCGCAAGCGCGAAGAGCTCGAGACCTCCCTGCCCGGGCTGCTCAAACCTTTCGGTCTCTTGTCCCTGACGGCGCTATTGTTGCTGATCGAGCCGGATTTCGGCGCTGCCACCGTTTTGTTCGCCACCGGATTCGCCGTGCTGTTCATCGCCGGGGCGCGGCTGCGCTACGTGATATCGCTGGTATCCGCCGCGGGCGTGGCCTTCGTCTTGCTGGCGCTCACCTCGTCGTATCGCTTGAAGAGGCTGCTGATTTTCCTGCACCCCTTCGATGATCCGTTCAACGGCGGCTTCCAACTGACCCAATCGCTGATCGCCATCGGACGCGGCTCCTGGTTCGGCGTCGGGTTGGGCAGCAGTGTGCAGAAATTATTCTACCTGCCGGAAGCGCATACCGACTTCGTGTTCGCGGTGCTTGCGGAAGAGTTGGGCCTGGTGGGCGTGATGGGTGTGATCGCGCTGTTCGTCGCGCTGGTGTGGCGGGCGTTTCACATTTCGCGCATGGCGGCCAAGGCGGGCATGCGCTTCCAAGCCTACCTCGCGATCGGCTTCGGCATATGGCTCGGACTTCAAGCCATCGTGAACATCGGCGTCAACATGGGCGTGCTGCCCACCAAGGGCTTGACCTTGCCGCTCTTGAGCTACGGCCGCAGCAGCTTGCTCGTGAGCCTGGCGTGGCTGGGCGTGCTCCTGCGCATTTATCACGAAGTGAAGTGCAACTCGCGTTCCGCGGTGACGCGTGTACCGGGAGGCAGCCGATGAGCGCGCACCTCGCCGGCCCTGTGCTCATCATGGCCGGCGGCACCGGCGGCCATGTATTTCCCGCCCTCGCAGTGGCCCAGGTACTACGAGAGCGCGGCGTCGCGGTCGTGTGGCTGGGTGTCCCCGGTAGCATGGAGTCGCGCCTCGTGCCGGCACAAGGATTCCCGATCGAGTGGGTGCGCGTGGCAGGCATCCGCGGCAAGGGTCTTTTGGCCTGGGCGTTGGCGCCGATGCGCATCGCCGCCGCCGTCGCCCAGGCCATCGGCGTACTGCGCCGTGTTCGTCCGCGCTCGGTATTGGGTGCCGGCGGCTATGTCAGCGGTCCCGGCGGCATCGCAGCGTGGCTCCTGCGCATCCCCTTGCTCATCCATGAACAGAACGCCGTTGCCGGCATGACCAATCGGTGGCTGGCGCGCTTGGCGAAGCAAGTGCTGGAGGCCTTCCCCGGAAGTTTCGCACCGGCTGTGCATGCCCGCACCATCGGCAATCCGGTACGCGAAAGTATTGCGGCGCTCGCACCGCCCACACAACGCTTCGCAGATCGGAATCTAAGGGCGCACTTGTTGGTATTCGGCGGCAGCCAGGGGGCGCAACGTTTGAACACGGTGCTGCCCCCGGCGCTGGCTGAGCTTCCGTCGACGATGCGTCCGCACATCCTGCACCAGACGGGCGAGCGCGGGCTCGAATCGACTCGCGCCGCCTACGCGCAAGCGCAGGTCGAAGCGGAAGTCGTGCCCTTCATCGACGACATGGCCAAAACCTACGCTTGGGCGGATCTGGCGGTGTGCCGCGCCGGCGCCATGACGGTCGCGGAGCTGCAAGCGGCGGGCTTGGGCGCCCTATTCGTGCCGCTGGCCGTGGCGACCGACGATCATCAAACCAAGAACGCCGCCGTCATGGTCCGCATCGGGGCGGCGCGCATCATTCAAGAGCGTGATCTGAGCCCGGAGAGCTTGAGCGAGATCCTCCGCGAGCTTCTCAGCGATCGCGCGCGGCTGCTCAACATGGCTGAAGCGGCGCGCGGTGCGCGCATCACGGATGCCGCTACGCGCCTTGCGGACTTGTGCATTGCCGCCGGGGCGCAGGCATGACGGCACCGACACGCATGCACGATCGGATGCGCCGTATTCACCGCATTCACTTGGTAGGCATCGGCGGCAGCGGCATGGGCGGCATCGCCGAAGTGTTGCTCAACTTAGGATACGAAGTGCAAGGCTCCGACCTCAAGGGCAACGCCGTCACCGATCGCTTGGTGCGCCTGGGGGCGACGATTTTCATCGGCCACGACGAGAAATACTTGGGCGATGCCGATGTGGTCGTGGTGTCGAGCGCCGTGAACCCGTCCAACCCGGAAGTAGCCGCTGCGCTGGCGAAGCGCATTCCGGTGGTGGCGCGCGCGGAAATGCTGGGCGAGCTGATGCGCTTTCGCTATTCGATCGCGGTCGCGGGTACGCACGGCAAGACCACCACCACCAGTTTGGTGGCGAGCGTTTTGGCCGAAGCGGGCCTCGATCCCACCTTCGTCATCGGCGGCCGGCTGAAGAGCGCCGACAGCAACGCGCGCTTAGGCGCGGGCCGGTACCTGGTGGCCGAAGCGGACGAGAGCGATGCCTCCTTCATGCACTTACAGCCGATGATCGCCATCGTCACCAATATCGACAACGATCATCTGGCGACGCATGACGGGGATTTTGCGCGACTCAAGCAAAGCTTCGTCGACTTCCTGCACAACTTGCCCTTCTACGGACTGGCCGTGCTGTGCGCCGACGATGAGCATGTAAACAGCATTGTGCCGGCCGTCGGCCGACCTTACGTCACGTATGGTTTCGGCGAAGGCGCGGACATCCGCGCGGTGAATGTGCAACGCTTAGGGCTTCAATCCCGCTATGAGGCCTCGCGCGCAGGCCGGGCGCCCATTACCCTGACCCTCAATTTGCCCGGCCGCCACAATGTGCTCAATTCCCTGGCGGCGGTCGCGGTCGCCACCGAGCTCGACATCGCCGACGAAGCGATCGAGCGCGCCTTGCTGAATTTCCAGGGCATCGATCGGCGCCTGCAGCAGCTCGGCGAAATCCAGTTCCCGGGCGGCCGCGCGCTCATCGTCGATGACTACGGCCATCATCCGACGGAAGTGGCGGCCACGCTCGAAGCGGTACGTCAGGGCTGGCCAAAACGGCGCTTGGTGCTGGTGTTCCAGCCGCATCGATACACGCGCACACGGGATTTGCTGGACGATTTCGGGCTTGCGTTAAGCGAATGCGACGTGCTCTTGGTCACCGAGGTCTATGCCGCCGGCGAAGCGCCGATCGCCGGTGCCGACGGACGCGCCATCTGCCGCGTGGTTCGCAGCCGCGGCTTGATCGAGCCGGTATTCGTGGAGAGCGTCGATGACCTGGCCGAGTCGCTGCGCGCGGTGCTGCACGACGGCGATGTGGTGCTGACCATGGGCGCCGGCAATCTCGGCGCCATCGCGCAAGATTTGAAAAGCCGTTTCGCGGCGGGAGCGGCGGCATGAACGCCCAGCGCACCCCGGTTGCATTGGCACCGGAATTCAGCGCCCGTGTGCTGCACGGTGTGTCCATGACCAAACATACCTCCTGGCATGCGGGAGGACCTGCGGATTTCTTCTTCACGCCCCGCGACATCATGGATCTGGCCTCCTTCCTGCGTCAGCTGCCCGTCGAAGTGCCGGTGATGTGGTTAGGCCTGGGAAGCAATCTTTTGGTGCGCGATGGCGGAATCCGCGGCGCCGTGGTCGCAACGCACGGCGCTTTGGGAGCGCTCGAGCGGCACAGCGCCACGCGAATCCGGGTGGAAGCGGGCGTGCCTTGCGCCCGCGTTGCCAAGCAGTGCGTGAAATGGGGTTTGGGCCCGGCAGAATTCTTTGCCGGCATCCCCGGAACCTTGGGCGGCGCCTTGGCGATGAACGCCGGTGCCTGGGGCGGAGAGACCTGGAAGCACGTGGTTGAAGTGGAGGTGCTGGATCGGCGCGGCGTGCGCCACACACGCACGCCGGCGGAGTATGAGATCGGCTATCGGCACGTGAAGGGTCCGGATGATGAATGGTTTATCGGCGCCCGCTTGGAGTTCGAACGCAGGCCCGGCGTCAACGGTGCCGCCATCCGCGAGCTTCTCGACAAACGCCGCGACACTCAGCCCATCGGCGAGTGGAGTTGCGGGTCGGTATTCACCAATCCGCCCGGCGATCACGCGGCGCGCTTGATCGAAAGCGCGGGACTGAAGGGCTTTCGCATCGGCGATGCGTCGGTGTCGGAAAAGCATGCCAACTTCATCATCAATCACGGCGCGGCGCGCGCCGCCGACATTGAGGCCTTGATCCTGCACATTCAGCGCACCGTCG
>DASWUU010000047.1:0-16245 GCA_036401515.1 Steroidobacteraceae bacterium | reverse complement strand
CAGCGCGGAAATGGCGAGATTCAAATGATTCCATGTCGCGCTGTTATCGCCGGTCCACGTTACTGCGTAGCGTTGGCCGCCGGCGTAGCTCGCCCGGGTCATGACAAAGGCCCTATCGTTCGGCCGCAATTGTCGTAGTCCATCGAAAGTCGCGCGGGAATTTTGCATCCCGTAGATATTGTGAATTTCCTCGTGAGTTGCCGTACGGGACGCAAAACCGGGTTCCGCGACCCGATGTTGTATATCGAGCGGCATGGTTTTGGTCGGAGTCTTGAACACCGACGGCTCATTCATGTCGTTCCAAAACCCCGAAATTCCCCAGGCGACGAAGTTGCTATAGAGACTTCCCCACCAGGCGCGCGTATCACTCTGCGTGAAGTCGGGAAAGACGGACGGACCCGGCCAAACTTCTCCCACATATATCGACCCGTCGGGCCGTTTCACAAAATGATCCCCGGAGAGACCGCTGTCGTACGGGACGTAGCCTTGGTTCGGGGCTAGGGCGATGTGAGGATCGGTGATGGCGACAATGCGCAGGCCTTGGCGTTGCAAGTCACTCGCGAGGGCAGGCATGTCGCCGAATGTGGCAGGATTGGTCGTGAAGGGTCGATTGCTGTTTTGATAATCGATATCGAGCCAAATCACATCCGAGGGAATGCGCTCCGAACGAAGCCGCGCGGCGACGCTGCGCACTTCGGCTGAGGACATGTAGCTATATCGAGACTGTTGGAAGCCGAGCGCCCAGAGCGGAGGCAACGGCGGTTTACCGGTCAGATCCGTGTAACGTTCGACGACCCTACGGACGCTTGGCCCGAAGATCACATAGTAGTCGATTGGACCGCCCGAGGATCCGATCTCAAGCACTTGAGGATCCCGTTTGCCGAAATCAAACCAGCTGCGCCAGGTGTTATCGAGAAATACGCCGTAGCTCCCGCCAGCGCCCCCTGCCGCAATGAAAAAGGGAATGGTTTTGTACAAAGGATCCGTGGATTCCTGGAAACGATAAGCATCGGTGTTCCAATTGCTGAAGGCTTGGCCTCGATGGTCGAGCGGGCCGGGCTTGTCGCCCAATGCAAAATAATGCTCCGTCGCCGGCAAGGCTTTGCGCAGCGTGAACCGGCCGTCCGCGACATCAACGGCTCGACCGACCACATCAGCCGAAATCAGATGGCCCTCCAAGTCGGAGATGACTAGACGCAGCGGTTGCGCTTCAATGCGTACATCCAATGCTTCCGTCCGAAATTCCACGAGGTCGGACGTCTTAGGGTTCGGCATCGCGGTGACGGTGATGGTGCCCGCTCTGACGCCGGCTGGCACCGCCCACGACGAGTCCTCGCCGAGTTCGCCAGACGCCGCAATCCGCACGCGCAATATATCCTCGGCAATCGCCGTCACTCTCAGGCGATTTGATCCGCTGAGGACTTCAGCGCCGTCGGGTCGCGGGAAGATGGCGGGGCCTGCGAATGCCGGGCGGTTCAGTGCCCCAACCACCAAAACGGCCGCTGCGACTGAGGCGAGTGTGATTTTTCGAATGATCATACCGGGCATCGCGGGATCAGATCAGAGAGAGACGGAGAACGCCACTGTTTCGCGCTACGACCCGCACGCTATTCGAACTGCGCTTGGAATGCTGCACTGCCGCAAGCGTTGCGTACAATGAACGCTCGCACGCTGCCACGGTACGCGTTCCTCTCAGCCGCCAACGGCAGCTCGAAGCCTGGAAAGATCTTCGAATCGCGTGGCGATATCGCCCCGGTCCGTGCCCTGCCGCAAGTCTCGCAGCACTTCAAGCGAACGTAACAGTACCGGCAGTGGCGGCCCGCTGGCCGTGATGCCTCGCAAATCCCGTTCGCTTAACGTGGCGGCCGGCATTTCGATAAACCGCTTCACCAAACCGTTGTGGTGTTGCGCAGCTATCCGCCCAAAAAGATCGCATACCTTGAGGTAGGCGCGCGCGTTTTGCTGAAACCACTGGGCACTGTGATAATCGTCCGCGAGCGACAGCAATTCATCCAAGAGACTCGTGCGCGTCATGCAATCTCGCAATCTTGCCTGATCGGTAGGCAGCATGAACAGCATCTTGTCGACCAGCAGCTGGGCGTAATAAGGATCGTTGGCCCGGCAGAGTCCGAGCAGCAGATCGAGCTCATTGATTCCCGAAAAATCCCCGGCGTTTGCGCCTCGATACTCTTGCCGGCCGACGCGATACGGCTTGTAGTACGGGCGCACCGAATAAAAGAAACGCCCGACATTCAAGTGCGTGATGAGCCGTTCATTAAAACGCATAACATCGTGAAGCGCCTGCTCAGCCGCATCGAACAAGACGTCGGCTACGGGGCTGGAAACGCCGAGATGCACGATGCTCGTGAGCGCATCGGCGGCGCGCTGGAAGGAAAGAATGCCGCGGGTGTTCTCGTCGATGAATAAGAATTCATCCGTCAACGAAGTGAAGCTCTTGCGGATTCCGGCGCGCGCCCGATTGTGCGTGGCCAGATGCGCGGTGGCGAACCTCGGGACGAGCCCCAGGGATGCCCCCACATGCAGCGCCAACGAGGAAGCTTCGGGGAACGGCGATTTTTCTTCGCGCTCCGGATTGGTCATTTCATGTCGCCGCAGGGCCCCCAAGTACATACCCACGCAGCCAAGCACCTCATAGGCGCTGTCGAACCCCTCGCCCGTATTGCCCTCGGCGAGCAAAGCAACCACGTGCGAATGCCCTTCATCACGCAACCGCGCCTTGATGGCATCCCCCAAGCCCAGCACTTGCGAACGGTCTTCGCTCGCGAAGTACAACTCTTCCAGTTCAGTGTTTATCTCAACAAAAGCCGTGCGGATCCAATGCTCGAACGCCAGGGCTTTGGTGCTCATGTTATTGCACGACGAGATCGCGCCGGTCGTCGCGTACCACAACGCCGCCCTTCATGACGAAATCGATGCCTCGCAGGGCGCGAATATCTTGTACAGGATCGGCGTTCAAAGCCACGATATCCGCAAATTTGCCGACTGCAATGCTGCCCACATCTTTATCCATTTCCAGCATTCTCGCGGCTTGTAGCGTCGCCGATTGTAAGGCCTGCAGAGGTGTCATGCCTGCCTTTACGTAAAGCTCGGCCTCCGCGATGGTCGCGGTGGTGCCGTCGTTTGGTTCGAACGGAAATTGATCGGTGCCGAGTGCGATTTTGACGCCCAATCGAATTGCGTTTTGCAGCATGGCCCAATGATCCGCGCCGGTTATGGCGACGCGTTCCAGGTACCACGGCGGAGAGCCGATTTTGCGATAAAACTCCAGTGCGCCCGGTTGCGTCACGACAATGGTAGGCACGAGCCAGACTCCTTTGGCCTTCATCTCCTTGAGCACCGCTTCATTAAGGTGATAACCATGTTCGAAGCCATCAATTCCAAACCGCAGTGCCTGGCGTGCGGCTTCGTTTGAGCCATTGTGAGCGGTTACCTTGACGCCATTGCGGTGCGCCACCTCGATCAGCGTCGACATCTCTTCGTCGGTCATCGGCGCCGCCGAGATGCTGCCACGGACATCGGATATCCCGCCGGAAATGGCAATCTTAATCCAATCCGCGCCGCCTTTGATCTCCGCGCGAACCGCGTGGGCAAAACCGTACGGCCCATCGGCTTCCATGGAACCATGGCCTCCGGTAGGTATAATCACCTCGCCCGCGGTCTTTATTCTAGGGCCGATGACTTCGCCATGATCGATCGCGCTGCGCAAGGCGAAATCGGTACCGTGGTCTTCGCCAACTAAACGCAGGGTGGTTACCCCGGATAGCAGCGAGAGCCGTGCGTTGCCCGCCATGCGCAGCACTTCTTCAGTGTCAGTTTCGTTTGCCAGCGAGTTCCCAGCCGCGCCGGGCAATTTAAGACCCAAGTGCACGTGCATGTTCATGAGTCCGGGCAACAGCCATTTCCCGTTCATGGCGATTACTTTGGCTCCCGCGGGAACCACCGTTTCGCCAGCTGTGCCGATCTGAGAGATGCGCTCTCCGGTTATGACGACCGTCGCATTGTTCATCGGGCGTGCGTCGATACCGACGACCGTAGCGCCTACCAGCGCGGTCACCGGCGCGGCGGCCGGCATCGCGGCGCCGACCGAAGAAATCGCCGCAAGCAGGTTCAACACCGCCGCGCCCGCTTGTAGCAAGCGGCATTGGTAAAATCTCATGCCCTTCTCCGTCCGAGAGCGGCGTTATGTCGCCAAATTCTCTTTCTGATGCAGATCGTACTTCATGATACGCCCGTGCCGGCCCGTGCGGTCGCGCTCCAAGGAATACACATCGCCACGCGGCCCTTGGCGCTGCCGCAGCACCGCGCCAATCGCCTGCATATCGGCGGTGCTCAGCCGCAAGTCCGCGATCATGCGATTCGCGTGTAAATGCTCGGCGTTGGTCGCGCCGACAATGATGGCCGCGACGTGCTTGCGATCCAACATGGCGCGAGAAGCCACGGTAGCAATGTCGCAGCTATGCTTGCCGGCGATCCCGCTCAGGGTTTCCAGAAGCTGCTGGAACAAATCCCAACCGCCGAAATCATCTATGATCAATTTATACTTGACTAGGGATCGATTGCTCAAATCGCCGGTGGGTTCGCGCCGCCCCAGCCAGCGGTCCGATAGAAATCCGCCTGCCACTGTGCCGTAGCAAAAAATCGCAATGTCCTTGTTTTGGCACAGTTCGATCATGCCATTCGCGGGACGCTCGTCGAGCAAGGAATATTGCGCCTGCATCGAGACTACCGGAACGCCGGCATCGAGTATTTCGGTCAGATGCGGCACGTCGAAGTTGGTGACGCCGATGTGCGCGAGCTTTCCTTTCTCCCGCAGCCGCGCGAGCGCCAGCGCTGCCTCCACGTATCCGGGCACCGCGTAATCCCACCAGTGCAATTGCACTAAGTCCAGGCGCTGCATGTGTAGCCGGGCGAGCGATCGGTCGATGGAGCGTTCCACGTGCGCAAAATTAACCTGCGCCAACATCCGCAGGTCGGGAATGAACTTGGTATGCACCCGCACTTCCTGGGCGAGGCGCGGGAACGCCATACGGAACCGTCCTATCAACGCTTCCACACCGGTATAAATATCGGCGCAATCGAACGTATTAATGCCGCCCTCGACGAATGCCGCCATGTCGCGCACAGCCTGCGCAGGATCGATAACGCCATGGTCGCCGGCCAGATGCCAGCCGCCTTTAATTATGCGCGAGATTCCATATCCGCCGAATAGTGAGATGCGCATCCTCGATGCTTACCGGGGCAACGTTGGCACAGGAGTCGCCGTAGTGGCGCTGCGCTCAAAACGGCGCTTGCGCAAGCGGGTGATTTTGAAGATCGAGGGGCAGTTTGGGTCCGGGCAGGCCACATTGGCATCCGAATACATCCAGTCATTAGGATCTAACACGCGCTGTTTGGCGGGAAGCAGCAACATCAGTGCTGCCAATGAATAAATAGAGAATCCCTGCTCTGGAGGCAGATATAACATTTCGCCGCGCAGTTCGAACCAATCACCGGGTTTGGCGCCGCACAACACGCGCGCGCCCGGGGGCACGATGACTTCGACTCTCAAGTCATACAGTTCGAAATAGGGAGAGCTCCCCTTGTCCTCCATGGAATTGCTCTCGTCACGGCTCATGCGGGCACATGCTGCGCGATCCGCCCGCGTTTAATCAATAACATGCACGCCGAACTGCATTGCGCGTGCTGCAATCTGTGCAAATCCACGGCATCTCACGACGCGGTCACTGCGCCGCTGACGATTCCGGAGACTTCGGCACTGCCGGCGCAGGCCTCCAGGTAGGTGGTGAGCGCGGCCAGCATGCGCAACGGCGCCGGCGGCAAGCGGCGCCCCAAACGGCAAATCAATTGGACCGCGGCTGCCTGCAGCGCAGTGCTGTCGATGGGCACCGAAGCGAATTGTCCATTCTCCACCTCTTTGCTGACGGCGAGTACGGGCAGCACGGTAAAAAAATCGCCCGACTCCAGCAGGCTCTTCAGCAGGGTAATCGAATTGGAGGTGATGCAAGGCTGCAGCGATACGCGCTCTTGCAATTCGGCGGCTTGCAGTAATTGTCGAGTACGGAATGAGGATTCAGGCAAACACAGCCGATGCGGCTTAAGATCGGCCAGCTTGAGGAGCTTATGGCCGGCGAGGGGGTGTGTTCGGTTCATGATGGCACATAGCGGCTGGCGCACGGAGGTCAGCACACGAATGCGCGGATCCTCCGAGGATTGGAATACAAGCCCCAAGTGTGCGTCGTCTTCTGCGACCAAGCGCACCACCTCGTTCGAAGAGGCGGACATGTGTGCGTTGACAAAAAGCCCAGGGTGTTTGGCATTGAACCGTACCAGCATATTAGAAAGCGGTTGTCCGATGAAGCCCTCGCCAATCGCGAGATGAATGCGTCCGGTTCGCAGTCCCCTGACGTCGGAGAGCTTGGCATCGAAGGCCTCATTGAGCCGCAATTGTTCCGAATAGTGCTCGATCAGCAGCACGCCGGTCTCGGTCAGCAGAATATTGCGGCGGCCATGCTCGATCAAGCCGATGCCGATTTCGGCCTCGAGCTGTGCTATTTGGCGGCTCACCGAAGACACGGCGACACCCAAGCTGTCGGCAGCCGCGCGCATCGAGCCGAGTTTCGCGGCCTCATAAAGATAGCGGATGTTCAAATCCTGCACTTACGGGTCCTCAAAGCGCCATCCCCGGCGTGCAGTATGGCTTATCTTGCGCGCATCGCCGAGATCCAGCGATCCACCCGCTGTTCGAGAATGGTCAGAGACATGCTACCACCCAGCAAGATTTGATCGTGGAAAGCCTTTAAATCAAATGCTGGGCCCAGCGCCCGCTCGGCCCGCTGCCGCAATTCGCGAATTTTCAGCTCCCCCAACTTGTACGACAGCGCCTGACCGGGGTATGCCACATAGCGCTCGACCTCGGCAATCGCCTGATCGCGCGTCATCGATGAGTGTTGCATCATCCACTCAACGCCCTTTTCGACATCCCAACCCATCGCATGTAGTCCTGTATCGATTACCAGACGGTTTGCCCGCAAGACTGCGTAGTTAAGGTGGCCATAGTAATTCCAGGGATCATCGAATACGCCCAGTTCTCGACCCAGCGATTCGGCGTACAGAGCCCAGCCTTCGACGTAGGCATTTGTAGAATCAAAACGCCGAAACGCCGGCAAGTCAGCTTGTTCCAGCGCGAGGGAGGTTTGAAAATGATGGCCCGGCAACCCCTCGTGCAGCATGATGGTCATGACATTGAACTTGTCGCTAACACCAGGCGCGAAAGTATTGATCCAGAGAATTCCGGGCCTCGCGCCGTCAGCCCCCGCCGGCGCGTAATGGCCGTTCCCTTGGAAATGGCGCGAGGAGTCCGGCAGTGCCCGAATCTGAAACTCCGCGCGGGGCGATACGTCGAATAGTTGCGGCAATTTGCCGACGATGGTCTGCCGAGCAGCCTCGAAGGCGGGCAAAATCTGCTCGCGCGAGCCAAACTTTTCACTGGCTTGAGTGCGCACCTGAGCAAAGAATTGCTGCAAAGTGCCATTGAAGTGCAGCGCACTCTGTACCTTGGCGAGCTCGCCCTCGATCCTCGCCACTTCCGCAACGCCCAAGGCGTGAATCTCGGTGGGCCCTAGCCGCAGCGTCGTGTTGAATCGAACGTCATAATCGTACAGCGCTGCGCCGCCGGGCACTTGCCCCAATCCGACGCTGTCTCGGGCCTGCGGCAGGTACTCGTCCTTCATGAAGGTAAATAGATGTCGGTACGCCGGCTCAATGACCCTGGTAATTTTGTCGCGATATGCTTGGCGGAGCTTGAACCGTAAAGCCGCGGGAAAGCCGTCGGGAAACTGCGCGACCGGATGCCAGAATTCGGATTTCGCGGGCGGGACGTCGAAATGCACCTGAAGCTGCGGCAAAATGCGCATTACCACGATACGCGGCAGGACAACGCCGGCTTTCGCCCCTTCGCGCATGCGCGCGATGGCATCCTTCGTCCACTGCGCAAAATGGTCGGCGCGCAGCAGCGCCTTCTCGTAATCGGTTTGAGTTTTGAACGGGTAGTCGCCCGCTCCCGCCGCATCGGCGGCAAAGCTTAGATGGCGCCCCTGGAATTGTTCAATGGGAAGCGTCCGCGCCGTGTCGAACGCAGTGCTGGAATAAAAATCCTCTGCACTCGCCAGTTGCTCCTGCAGCATGGCAAGACTGGTTTGATCGACCTGCGTCAGGTCATCCGCGTGAAAAGCGGCGGCGGCTTGCCGATATTTCCTCAGCATGGCCCGCATGCGGTCGCGCCAATTATCCTGAAGAGAGTCGTCGAATTCCTGCTCTTCCGTGTCGTCTCCGACGCTAAGCGCAAGCATTGGATTTAACCGCAAATTGTCATGCCAGTAATCCTCGAGCATGCGATGAAAGGCCGATGCGGTGTTGCCGCTCGCGTGCTCGCCCTGGGTTGCCGCTTCGCGCGAGCGATCCAGGATCCAGGCCGACACTTTCTGGTCGAGCGCCCAAAGCGGTATGTATCCACTGTCCAACGCGATTCGGTGGTATTCGCGCACATCGAAACGCGGCCCGAGAGCCGCTCGAGCACGCTCGCGTTGCGCCACGAATTGGCGCATACCGACCATGAACGAGGTTGCCTGGCCCGGTACCGCCAGGTAGCGGTCCACGGCGCGAATGTTGGCCTCTTCCGAACTCGGGGTATTGTCGTTCAAATACTGAATGGCCTGTGCGCGGCTCCAGCGCTTGTAGTGCAGACCGCTGTCGACAACCAGCCGGCTGGCACGCCAAAGCTCACCGCTCAGCAGCCCGAACTCCGAGCAAGGGTCTTGATAAAACCCGAGATCTTTGCCCAATCTCTCGGCATACAAACCCCAACCTTCAACGAACGCGCTGTCCTGCCACCACTCATTGACTTTGCGTATCTTGGGAATCGAGCGATCGACCAGAATCGTCGATATTTGCATGTGATGGCCCGGAATCCCCTCGTGATAAAGCAAATCCTCCATCTCGTATAGCGGCATGCTTCTCATGCTCGAGAGGTTTACATACACGGTGCCAGGGCGAGTGCCATCGGCGGAGCCTGCTTCGTAAAACCCGGGTGGGGAGGAAGCCTCTTTATAAGACTCGGTGCGCAAAATGCGCAGCGGCAACGGGGCCGGCGCTGCGAAGGCATCGGTAATCTTGGCTTGCATTGCGCCGACGATGCCGCGCGCCTTGGCAAGATACGCCTCGCGGCCCGCGTCATCGTCGCGCGCATAATTCTGCGGGTCCGACTTCATCTTCGCCATAAATTCCCGCACGGTGCCATTGAACCCCACTTTGTTCATCAGCGCTGTGATGTCCGCCTGCGAGCGCGCCATCTCAGTCAAGCCCATTTCGTGGATTTGTGCCGGTGTCATGGCGGTCGTGGTGAACTGGCGCACCAGAAATGCATAAAACGCATCGCCGTCCGGCAATTGCCATACACCGGCGCTCACGGCGCGCTGTTCTCCCTGCTCTTTCAGTAAATCGATCAGCTGTTGGTAAGCGGGTTGTAGGGATTGCTGTAAGGCGATGCGCGCCTCGCTCACTAAACGTGCCTTGCCCTGCGCGGGTAGGTCGAGTCGTTCGACGCGGCGTTTAAAGTCGGCAAAGATCGGACTGTCCGGCCCGGCGTCATGAGGCGCGCCTGTGATCACGTTCTGTGCACCCTCGATCAGCAACGGATACACCGTCTTCGGCATGTAAATTCCGAGGCTTGCCTGCGCCTTCATGTGCTTGATCAAATTATGAAAAGCCGGCGGGACTGCAGTGATGCGGCGAATATAAGCCGCGGCGTCTCGCGGGTTTGCCAAAGGCTGCGCGCCGGTCAGAATTCCCGGTATATCGAGGTGCAAGCCAACGATCTGATTTAGCGCGTACTGGTGATCCCGCCAGCGATAGCGCTCCAGCAGCAACTGCTGCTCGTCGAGAAAGATCCGGTACTGCAGCTGGCTCGCAGCATCGAGCTTGGCATAGCTGAACGCAGCTTTGGCGGTTGCGATGCGCCGGCGAGCTTGCGCGGCGTCGCGCGCAAGTGCCAGCTCAGAGGTGTCGTCCCACCGATCCATGCCCAGCTTGGAACCGAATTCGGTGGCGAGCTGCGGCCGCTGCGCAAGGTTCTGCTGATATACCGCATCGAGAAAAGCAGTAAAACGCTGCGATTCCGACTGAGCAGCCACCGCCGGCGCTGAATGGGCCGCTGCCGCCAGTGCCGCGGCGAGCGCTAGCGCGATCGACAGCGCCAATGTTGCCGGGGTGCGTCGAGCAGTCCGGCGCACGGATTTACTGTGTCCGCACGGTCAGCCGGACACCAATATTGCGGTATGAAGGCTCCAGGAACATCCCGGTCACGAATGCTTTCTCGTAAGCATTGGTGTAGTACTTCTTGTTGAGCAGATTCTCGGCAAACGCCGTCACGCTCCAGTTGCGCCGGGTCACGCCGGCGCGCAAGTTCCACACATTGTAAGCCGGCACATCCCAGGGGAAGCCAGTATGAAATTCCGAGGCCTGGTCCGGCACGATGCCGCCCTTGTAGTACCACTCCAGTCGCGTAAAGCCGGACAGGTCGGCCGAAAACTGATGCGTATATTCTGCATCGGCGTGCAAGGTCCATTTGGGCGAATTCGGTAACGTCGCGCCGCTGAGATCGCCTTGGGTGCCGAGCCCGGTTTGCGCGTCAGTATATTTAACGTAGTAAGCTCGGTCATACCCCGCGCCGCCTCCTACCGTGAGCCCGGGAGTGACCAGCGCTGTGAGCTCTGCTTCAAAGCCATAGCTGCGCGCCGCTGCCGCATTGGCCACGCCGGTAATGAAGGATACGCCGCCGCCCGGCACCTGCTGACCGACGGCGAAGTCGGCCTGGATGTCCTTCCAGTTCATATAGAAAACGTCGGCATCGAATCGCACTCGCTTGTCCGCGGACTCCCCCTTGACGCCGAACTCATAATTTGTGAGCGTTTCGGGCTTATAGACGTCGTTCTTGATCGGCGCGGGCTGAGCTTCGAGTCCTCCCGCCTTGAACCCACGCGAGACGGTGGCGTAAAGGTTTACCTGCGGGGTTGCCAAATACAACAACGTGGCGCGGGGTGAAAAATTGTTGAAAGTCGAGCTGCCATTGACGTAATTCAGAATCTGGGAACCCGAGGTGTTGAAGCTATCGGTGTAGACCCTCTCGTGCGTGTACCGAGCGCCCACGGTCAGCGACAATTGCGGGTCCACATGCCAAACACCTTCACCGAAAACCGCGGTGCTCACGTCCGAACTGTCGGAAAGCGAAGAGGTGACCTCGAAGCCATTAGGTAGGCCGAAGGGATTATCTGCTCCCGTGTAAGTGTACTGCGTCGTGTGACCGGAATCGTGACCATAGTAAAGGCCACCGGTCCAATCAATAATCCGGCCGGGAACCGACTGCACGCGCAATTCTTCGCTCAGCGAGGTGCGCTTGATCGATTCATGTTCGTAGAATAGATCGAGGCTCGACCCGTCGATGTCGCCGCCCTCGAATTCGTTGGAATACATATAGCCAAGCACGTTTGTCACGGTAAACGTGTCGGTATTGAATTTCACGCGGTTGGAGACATAGTTGAAGCGCGTGCCGTCATCCTGCGGCCGGTTGAAATTCACCTGCGTCGTGTTGTTAGGATAAAAGCCGACGCCATCGGGAATCGCCGCGCCATTGTAGGGCGGCCCGCTGTATAAGACGCTCGCGGAGAAATCCCCGAGCACACCGGAGGGCACGCCATTACGCATGCCTACGTGTTCATTCGACACTGTTCCGGTGGTATCCACGGTCAATTGCTCGTTCGGCGTGAAACGCACAATGACCTTGCCGTAGGTGTACTTGCTGTTGTTGCCGCCGCCGATCAAATTGATGTTTTTGATGTTGCCATCACTGGTCTCATCCCGGCCCACGAGACGTACTGCCAGCACGTGATCGATCAACGGCAAGTTCAAAATGATATGGGTGTCAATGGTGTTGAAGCTCGAGTATTGCGCACTGGCCTCGGCGAAGAACTCATTGGTCGGCTGCTTCGTGGTGATATTGATGGCGCCGGCAACGGCGTTGCGACCGAAGTACGTGCCTTGCGGTCCGCGCAGCACTTCGATCCGATCGATATCCACAATTTCCGGATTGGACGTGCCTTGCGCGACGTTGAATTCGTCGATATAAAACCCAAAACTGCCTTCTTTGATATTGTTGTCTGCATTCAACTGATCGCTCACACCGCGCAATGAAAGCGCTTTGCGATCCCGCGTTCCTTCCGAAGTGAAGCTGACGTTGGGCGTCTGATCGAAATAGCTCTCGACGCCCTGAAAATTCTGCTGCTCGATCTCGACTGCGTTAAATACGGTCAAGCTGATCGGCACGTCGCGCGCGTTCTCCTCGCGGCGCTGCGCTGTGACCGTGATCTCGTCCAAGGTGTCTGAGCTGGTCACTGGTGCGCTTGCCGCGGCCAGCACGCCGGGAGCATAGACGGCAGTGAGCAGTGCAGCGCCCCCACACGCAATCCTGACGAGCCCCCTCAGGCTAGGTTTTTGAACTTGCTTCATCGGAGGTCTCCGGTCAGTTGCGCACACATACCGCTATGCATCAGGCACGCTCACGAAATTGATCAGCGAGATCTTGCCGTCGTTGATGGAGGCGTATCCCATGACCCGCTCGCGGCTGTCCTTGCCCTTTTCGCGTGCGCGAACGAAATGATGCGTGAAAATTCGGTCGCCGCTCGCCGAGCTGAACTCATCGATGAACGGAAGATCGATGACAACCAGTTCGGTGCGCGCCTTAATGTCGCGAAAATGCTGGGCGAGATCCTCCACGCCCTTGCTGCGGTCCTCGCCGTTGATGCGCATCACCGCATCGGGTGTGAAGTGTCGAGCGAAGGCCTCGGCCGTGAAGCCGGCCTTCTGCTGATACGCGGCGTTCCACCAGACGAACATGGCTACCAGGGGATCGGCCTCTGCGGGGTTTTCAGCGGCACTCCGGCGCGCGGCGGCCGTGCTCCGGTGCGGCAGCCACGCGCCCGCCGCTAAGGCCAGGCTGATGCCCGACCACGTCAACAATGTCCTGCGCTGCATTCTCGCACCTCGATGTTCAGGTTTGCGGTAGCGGTAAGGGGCCGCAGCACCGATTGGTTGCAACGGCGCAACAATGAGGCCCATCCCTATGCTGTTCTCGCAATACGCGTGTGATATTCCAGGCGGCGCTCCTTTCTTGCAATGACATTGCATGGGCGCTTCGTTGCCTTCAGCGCAACGACTGCGGCCGCTTCGCCCCCTGCTTATCGCACGGAGAGAAAGATAACGATGATCGCCGCCGGCACAACGAAGCGAACGAGAATCCACCAGACCTTGAACGCCATGCCATCGCCCATGCCTAATTCCTGACAGGTTGCTTTCCGCGACAGCGCCCACCCGGCAATCAGCGCCACCATCAGGCCACCCGCAGGCATCAGAATGTTCGAGGTCAAATAGTCGAGCAGCTCGAAAGGCGTCTTTGATGAATGTAGGCCGATCGCACGCAGCGGATAGACGCTTTGCCAGCGGTTGAACGACAGTACCGTCACGAGGCCCACGAGCCATATCGCCGCGGCGCTTGCATAAGTGGTCAGGCGGCGGGATAGCCCGGTCAGGTCCTGCAGAACCGACACGATGGTTTCAAGAATTACCGTCGTCGCCGTCAGGGCTGCAAACGACAAGGTCAGGAACAGCGCAGTGCCGAACAGCTGCCCGTATGGCATCCGGCCAAAAGCCACCGGCAGGGTGACAAAGATCAGGCCGGGGCCTTGGGTGGGTGCCAGGCCGTAGCTGAAGACCAGCGGAAAAATCGCCAGACCCGCCACCAGCGCCACCAACCCTTGTGCAAAGGCTACCGTGAACACGGCGCGGGGGATCGAGTACTGCGGCTTCATATACGCACCCATGGTAAGCATCACGCCAACGCCGATGCCGAGCGAGAAGAATGCTTGCCCCACCGCCAATACAACCACGGTCGCCGTCAATTGGCTCCAATCGACGGTAAAGAGGAAGCGGAATGCAGAGCCGATATCGGCAAACGCAATGGAGTAAAACAGCAGGCAAACCAGAATGACCAAACGCAGCGGAGTCAGAATGCCCGAGACGCGCTCTATGCCTTTATTCACGCCGCCAGCCACGACCGCCGCGGTGAGCGCAACGATCACACCCGAATAGCACGCCAATCGGACAGGATTTGCCAGCATACGTTGATAGGCCGCGGCGGCGCCGGCGGCATCAATGCCATGGAACCCACCCCGCAATCCAAATACAAAATAATCCACCATCCAACCGCAAATGACGCAGTAATAGCTCAGGATCAGAAACACCGCGACCGTCGCCATTACGCCAAACACCTTCCAGATCGGCGAAATGCCATCGCGCGCCACCAGTGCTCTCATGGAGCCGATGGCGCTGCTGCCGCCATGGCGGCCAATGAGCATTTCCGCCATTAACGCGGGAACCGCCACCATGACGAGAGCGATGAAATATAACGCGACGAACAAGCCGCCGCCGTTCGCGCCAGCCAAATAACTGAACTTCCAGACATTCGCGATTCCGGCTTCCGTGCCGATCGCAATGATGAGAAAAAGCAGGTTTGAGGACCAGTGATTCGCGTTTGAGTTCAAATCCATTACCGCCGAATGATTACTCGCACGGCACTATAGGCGATAAATTGTCTGCACACATTCGGTGCGATCAAGTGCCGACCGGTCTGCCAGGAGAAAATCGTTGGGTCTAGTGTTTCTTAACCACGCCAAAACGGATGAGAAACTCACGTTCCCCCCGCTTCGTCATGCCCAGAGCGCGGCTGTCCAAATCCTTCACTACCCATTTTCGCTGCACGGCCGCTTTCAACAGAGCGGCGCCGAGCGCGCCGCCGATATGAGGTCGTCGCTCGCTCCAGTCCAGGCACGCGCAGGCGAGGCGGCGTCGAGCCGCATGCATCGGCGCCATATCGACTCCGAGCGAGACCATGCCGGACGACCCCAACGCCGTCAGGTCGTAGCTTGATTCGTCGGACGCATCCCTTGCTATCCATTTTCTCGCCAACAGGGAGTCGTGCAGCAAGACAGCCATAGTACCGGCCATATGGTCGTAGCACGTACGCGCCCAGCGCAGGCGAGAGGGAGTGCTGGGAACGAAGGGCTCGGGCTGCTTGCCGCCGAGGACCATTAGCGCTTCCAGCGCGGCGGCCACTCGCACATCTCCGAGGCTGTAGTAGCGGTGCTTGCCCTGCGCCAGCACCTTCACCAGCTGTTGTCCCTTCAGGCGGCCAAGATGCACGCTCGCGGTTGATGGGCTGACCTCGGCCACTGCCGCAAGTTCGGTACCGGTCCGGGCATGCCCATCCAACAGGCAGCACAACATGCGGGCGCGCGCGGGTTCTGCGATTGCACCAGCCACGCGCGCCACGGCGGCATCTGCGAGTTCTACATCCATGGTTTGATGGTAAACGAAGTGTGTGGCTTAGGTCCACGAATACCGGATGCGAACCCAGGCCATGCGCGCCGGCAAAAGGTAAAAGGATTGGCTGCCAAATTCGCTGGAGGTCACCGGCGGCCGCTGGTTCGTGAGGTTGGTTCCCTCAAGGGTGACGCGGGTGCGGCCAAATGCATACCCCAAGTTGGCGTCGAGGGTCGAGTAGCCGCCCACCGCTGCGATATTCTCGGGATCCAGGAACCGTCGGCCGACATATCTCGCAACCGCCGTGGCAAAGAGTCCATGGGAGGGAGTGTAAATAATTCCTGCTGAGGCGAGCACGTGCGGTGAAAGGGTCAACTGCCGCCCTGCGACATCGATGTTTGAAAGCCCGTCGAAGAATAAATACTTTGTGAAGGTGGCATCATGGTACGAAGCGCTGCCGGCGACTTCGAGATCGGCCGCGACTTGATATTTAATTTCCCCTTCGACGCCTTTGAGCTTCTCTCCCCCCGCGTTTGCCAGTGCTCCGGAGTCGGTTGGTACCACGAGATTGTGGAAGTTGAGCTGAAATAGTTCCGCTTGATAGCTGACATGTCCGTCGAGGGCCGCGCCTTTCACGCCGAATTCGTAACTTTGTGCTGTCTCCGGACTTAAAAGATCCGGTGTGAAATCGGGTCCAAAGTCGATCGCCGCGGGTTTGAACGCATTGCGCACGTCTGCAAATATCACCGCCTCATTCTCGCCTTCGAACCACGCGCGGTAGCTAGCCCCCAGGGTTTC
>DASWUU010000046.1:0-18343 GCA_036401515.1 Steroidobacteraceae bacterium | reverse complement strand
AGCAATGAAGCAGCCGCAAAGCCAACGCCTTGCGCGGCGCCCGTAATTAGAATCGTCTTCATCGGCACCCTCACGCTTGCGCCGCTTTCGACTGCATATCGAGGCAGATCTGAACGGCGTGCCCCAATGACTCCGCAGACTTATCGGCACCGCGCAAAATCGCCCCCTCGCGCACTTCTTCCGGCTGCAAGAGCATGCCGGGAAGAAACACCGCCACAATGCAGGCGTGCGGGAATTGCTCACGCACTTTCACCACCATCGCGTCGCCGCGCGCGCGCTCCTCGCTGGGAAACGCGCTGACGATGTAAGCAATAGAGACGGCATTCTCGGCGTTCGGCGGCGGCGGCGCCTCAAAATCTTCGATCGACATATGGCGTGCGTCTATTTTTTGATCACGCAACACGCGCACCAGCAACTCGGTAGCCAGGTCGTCCGCTATGGAACCTAACCCCAGGCACACCACGACCGAGCCCGCGGGCACTACCAGCGGTCCCTGCCACCGGCCGCTCACCTGTTCGCGCTGCTCGCGAAGCTGGCGGCCGGGACTTGACTTATCGAGCACTGAAGATCGCAGACGGCGGTGCGACGGCCGGCGCCCGTCCCCGCCAATGGCAGCGATGACCACGACGATCAATGCGCGAACCTTCGCCTGCTGATCGGTGCTGATGGCGCCGGACTGCATATCGATTCGCGCGAGGTGCAAGGCCGGGAGCAACACCAAATCGCAGTAATTGGCAAACGAGTTTCGCTTGAGAAATTCACGCGCGCTAGCGATGATTTCATCCGAGTCGGCCGATAGCGCCCGCTGATAGAAGCGTTGCGGCATGGTCAGCGCGTGCGTGTCGCCCAACAGAACATCAAGCAAGCTTAAGGCCTTGAAGTGGCGGCCGGCCACCAACAGGCACAGCGTCAAAGGCGTGGATACGATCAAACCGATCGGCCCCCACAACCAGCTCCAGAATATCGCAGCGATCACCACCGACAGCGGCGACAACCCCGTGGTGTGTCCATACAATTGCGGCTCAACCAATTGCGCGGCGATCAGCTCGACAAGGACGAACAGACCCAACACGGCGAACGTCATGCCCCATGCGGAGTCGACGGCGGCGGCCAGCAACGCGGAGCAGAGGGCGGCGATCCACACCCCGACATAGGGCACGAATCGCAGCAGCGTGGTCAATGCCGCCCACACCATGGGGTGAGGCAGGCCAATGAGGCTGAGGCCGATCCAAATCAAAATGCCGACGCCGAAATTCACGGCGAATTGGGATACGAAAAATCGCGACAAGCGCTCTCCCGCATCATTGATCACCAGCGTGGTGAGGCGAATATCCGCACCGCCGGCGATCCGGATGAAGCGGTCGCGCAGCGCTTCTTGTTCCAGCAAAACGAAGATCAGCACAACTAGAACAATACCCGTGGTCTCAATCGGCACCCACACCGATCCCAAAATTTTTTCAATGAGTTGCAGCGGATTGGCCGGCGCTTCGTGCAACTCCACGGGGATCGGGGTCTTAGCGCCGCCGGCGTCAGGCTGCAGCGTCAGCGGTTGCGCCCTGCCCGCCTGCGAGGTGAACGAGTTCATTCGTT
Organism: Steroidobacteraceae bacterium; assembly: GCA_036401515.1. Lineage (GTDB taxonomy): Bacteria > Pseudomonadota > Gammaproteobacteria > Steroidobacterales > Steroidobacteraceae > Bog-1198. Next base: position 16,753 of record DASWUU010000046.1, on the reverse strand, counting down.
TCACAGTGAAATTATTTAGGATCTCAGCCTTGCGTTCCAGCGTTTGCTCGTAGTTCGGCAGGTTATCTGCGATGTGGACCAGTTGCGAGCCTATGACAGCGCCAATCGCTCCGAATGACAGTGCCAGCACCAGAACCGCCGCCAACACGGACAGCGTCTGGCCGAGGCCCAGCCGCCGCAGTACGCGAATCAGCGGCGCGATTAATAGACTGAGAATGATTGCCAGGGTAATCGGCACCAACACGTCGCGCGCAAAGTACAAGAGCGCCAACAGAGTTGCGGTCGCAATAATTCCTAGCGCTCGATCGGCAATTGCAGGCGCAGACGGGTCGCGCGCTGGCGAGTCTGTGGACGACATGCCTTATTTTGACACAGAGACCGGCTCGCCCGATGAATTGACGGCGACAAATACGCAGCATTTCGCTCTCTCTGCCAGCGAGACTCGCTGCGCGCCGGACCACCAAAACCCGCCCCTGGGCTGCGGATAGTGGCCCAACACAATGAGATCAATGTTGAGATTGTTGGAGAAGGCGATGATCTGATCGATATAATCACCGTTTGCCAAGAACCCGTCTGCGACCACGCCGCGCGCCTTGAGCCAATCAATCGATTCAGTCAATAGTTTTCGAGAATCCGCAGCCTCATCGATGATACAGGCTTGACCGGCGGCGCGGGCAATGATCGCGGCATTCGCGACGTCGTCCGGAACGATGGACAGAACGTACACTCTTGCGCCGAGCAGCACCGCGAGCTCTGCGCCGCGGCGCAGAGCGCGGCGGCCCGCCTCGGTGCCGTCGTAGCAAAGCAGCACATGCTTGAACATGCGTTCACTCCAGTTCGAACTGAAAACTCGCCGAACCGGCCGGTAGGCCCCGAGCATCCCAAGTCCACTCATCAAACCATGCGCGGCGCCGCCGATCAATGCGCACCAGAGTCGAGCACCGAGTGCCGTAATCGGGTGAGCGTATGAACGCGCTCGATAACAAGCGCTCCCATTCCAAGCTGACCCCGGTGCGCGGCAGTTCATCATCGGGTGCAACCGCTTCGTCGCGCAATAGCGTGAGCGCGGCCTCGGTATTCTCCAATCCTGAGAGCGCAGCTGATAACCGGGATTTGGCGGTGCGCACTTTCGGCCACGGCGTATCGAGCAAATGATTCGAGAGACCATAAAGGCCCGGCCCGAGTTCGCGTCCCGCCCCCACAACACTTTCAAACACAGCCAAACGTTGGGCATCGGAGAAGATCAGATTAAAACCGTTGTAGGCACCGCTGACCTCCCGTAGATGGTCAAGAGTCTGCTGAACCGTGTCGTTGGATTCTAGAATCGATGTGACCAGCGCACCCCGGCTGGGCGTTCCCACCCGCCGCTGCTCCGGATCGCGGTAATTCGTGAGCGCGGCAAAGCGGCCCGTGCGGTTAATGCCTAGCCACGTCCCGCCTGCCATCAGATCTTTGCCCGCGAGCATGGGCGGCTGAGATGACCACCAATGCGCCGCCGCAGTCGGCCGCGCATGCAGCTCATCGCGATTGGCCGCGATCACACAGGGGAAGCGGGCGTCTGTGCGCCACGCGACCAAAATCAAGCACATCGAAACGCTCCTTCCTACGGACCCTACGACGCTACCCGCCAGGGTAATGGGCACTACGGATTGCCTGCTTAATGCAGTGCGAGCTACAATCCGCACATGCTTCTCTCCAAGCATGTCGGGCTCGCAACTCTTGTTACCTGGGGTGCCATTGTACTGACGTTGAGCAGTCATGCTTTGGCCGCCGACGCCGCAAAAGGCAGCGCTTGTGCGGCGGACGATAGCAATCTGACGCTGCCTGCCGGTTTTTGCGCCACGGTCTTCGCAGACGGCATCGGTCATGCAAGGCACTTGGTTGTCGCTGCGGACGGTACCGTGTACGTCAATACCTGGTCTGGACGCTACTACGGGAACGATGCCCCGCATGCCGGCGGATTCCTGGTTGCACTCAAGGACACAAAAGGCGCGGGCAAGGCCGACGTCATCGAAAGATTCGGCGAGACGGTGCAGAGCGGCGGCGCCGGCGGCACCGGGATCGGCATTTACGGCGGATCGCTGTACGCCGAACTGAATGATAAAATCCTAAAGTATCCGTTGAGCAAGAACTCCCTGCCGGGTCCTGCATCTACGACCATCGTCCGCGGATTGCCCTTGGGCGGTGACCACCCCATGCATCCGTTCGTGATAGATACGAAGGGGGACCTGTACATCGATGTCGCGAGCGCGACCAACTCCTGTCAGGAAAAAAATCGCTCGCTCGAGTCTCCGGGCCTAGAGCCCTGTACGGAGCTGACGACGCGAGGCGGGATTTGGAAGTACGACGCAAAAAAAACTGACCAAGCCTTTTCCCCAGCGGAGCGCTATGCGACCGGCATTCGCAATGCAGAAGGATTTGGCATCGACCCCGCCGGCACGCGCATTTTCGTCACGCAGCACGGTCGAGACCAGCTGCACACCAACTGGCCCAACATCATCAAGGATGCGGACAAGGAAGCGACGCTGCCCTCCGAAGAGGTGATGCTCCTCAAGAAAGGCGTCGACTATGGTTGGCCGAAGTGCTACTACGATCCATTCCAGGGCGCGTTGGTACTGGCTCCCGAGTACGGCGGGGATGGAAAAGCCACCGGCCCTTGCGCCCAAAAGATCACCCCTGTAGCGGTATTCCCGGCGCACTGGGCGCCCAATGCCATGGTGCTTTACAACCAGCGGCAATTTCCGGCTCACTATCGCAACGGGCTCTTCATCGCTTTCCACGGCTCTTGGAATCGAGCTCCGTACTCGCAAGGCGGCTACAACATCGTCTATCAAGCGCTGTCCGGCGACCAAGCTTCGGGCTCATGCGAGATTTTCGCGGATGGATTTGCCGGCGCGGACAAATCGCCCGGTAAAGCCGCGCACCGTCCCAGCGGCGCCGCAGTCGGCCCCGATGGGGCGCTGTATGTCTCTGACGATGTAACGGGGCGTGTCTATCGAATTGTCTATCGCGGCGGTCCAGACACCTCGGAGGCGAAGACCGTGCCGTGCCCCAGCAATACGGCACCTGCGGGACCGATCGCCGCTTCGGTCGTCCAGCCCCCTGAGGGTACACATCCGGATGCCGGTGCCGACACCAGCGGCCTCATGGCGCCGCCAGGCGCGACGCCGGCCATGGTGGCCCGCGGTTATCGCGTGTATCACGGCTTGGAAGGCGGAGCGACTTGCGCAGGATGTCATGGCGCAGATGCGAAGGGTTCGCCCTTGGGCCCGGATTTGACGAGCGGTAACTGGCTATGGAGTGACGGCAGCTATGCCGGAATCGCGAGAACGATCGCGCAGGGTGTCGCGCAACCGAAGAAGTACCGCTCGCCCATGCCGGCGATGGGAGGCGCGCAGCTCAGCAGCGATCAAGTGATGGCCGTCACCGCCTACGTCTGGGCGTTGAATCACCCCGCCAAGTAAGCGTCCGCGTCGCGCGCATCCACTGTCAGGAGTTCTTCGAAAAAGCCGCCGATTCCGCATGTGCGATCGATGAAGTGAATTTCAAGAATCCAATGGCGCGCCGCGCCCATCTCATCCGCCTCGCGTAGCGAGACGGAATTTCCGTGCCGAATTGAAAAACGCGTAGGATCTTGCGGCCGGCGCTCGTGCGGGAAACGGCCAATCAAATGTCCGGCAGTAGCTGCGCCGAACTCCCAGCCGTAGGAGACGGCCAATCCGGCAGCATAGTCATACAGCTCCCCCGCCGTTAGGTTCGGCGACTGTCGATAGAGTTCCTTGCCGCGCTTGAACGCTTCGGCGACATCGGCGGCGAGCCGGTGTTTTTTGGGATCTGCTCCCACCACGTAAGTACGCCCGAAATCCGCCTCCCAGGCCTCGAATACAGGCCCGAAATCCAAATAGACGATATCGTCTTCGGTGATACGTCGATCCTCGCATTCATCATGATAGGTGAGCAGCGTGTTGGGCCCGGAGCGGGCAATCCGCTTGTGCCAGTGGCGCCGCAATCCAAATCGCGATTGCGCGAGCGCATGGATTTCCGCAGTCAGTTCACTCTCGCGCTTGCCCGGGCTCACCATCCGGCGGTCAATGACTTCGGCGAACAGGGCCTCGGCGTTGGCCTGTGCCGCCAGCAGTGCTTGCGCGGTTGCGTCCATCTATTTCAACGCCTCGTCCAACCACTCAATCCAGTGCATGACCCGCGTCGAGGTGCCTGACTGCAGATGCTGAATGCAGCCGATATTCGCGGATAAGATGCACTGCGGCTCCAGCTTGGCCAGATTGGCCAGCTTCCGGTCGCGCAATTGCATCGCAAGCTGGGGTTGCAGCACGGAGTAGGTGCCGGCCGAGCCGCAGCACAGGTGGCTTTCTTCGCTGGCCGATGTGATATCAGCGCCCAAGTCTGCCAAGCCTCTTTCCACGCCGCCCCGTAATTGCTGCCCATGCTGCAAAGTACAAGGCGCGTGAAACACTACACGTTTCGCACCGCCGCCTTGCAGCTGACCCTTCAGCGCCGGAACAAGCTGGGGCAACAACTCGCTTAGATCTCGGACCATTGCGCTCACGCGCGCAGCCTTTGCCGCATACGTAGGATCGTCGGCGAGCGCGTGGCCATAGTCCTTGAGCGACAACGCACACGCACTGGCCGAGGAAATAATCGCTTCGACATCGCCCGCCTCCAGCAGCGGAGTCCAGGCATCGATATTTCGCCGCATGTGTGCGCGCGCGCCTTCGCGGTCGCTCAAATGCATACGAAGTGCGCCACAGCAAGCCGTGCCGGCTGCACGTACGACTTGAACGCCTGCCCTGTCCAGCACTCGCAGCATCGCATCATCGATGTTCGGCATCATTGCGGGCTGCACGCAGCCTTCCAGCATCAGCATCTTGCGGGCCCGTGTCACTGGCGTCGGAAGCGGTGCGCGGCGGCTTGCTTGCTCGGACACTTTGGCGCGCAGGACCTTGGGCAATATCGGACGCAATAGCCTCCCGAGCCGCAGGGCTGGACCGAACAGCCTTGATGTAAGACCTTCCTTGAGCGACCAACGTGCCAGTTTCTCGAGAGCCGGGCGCGCCACGCGCGTCTCGACGATCTGCCGGCCTATCTCCACCAAGTGACCGTATTTAACGCCGCTGGGGCAAGTGGTTTCGCAGTTCAGGCAGGTCAAGCATCGATCAAGATGTATCTGGGTGGTGCGGGTCACCTCCGAACCTTCGAGCACTTGCTTGATCAGATAAATCCGCCCGCGCGGCCCATCGAGTTCATCGCCGAGCAGCTGATAGGTGGGACAAGTGGCATTGCAGAAACCGCAATGCACACACTTACGCAATATGCCGGCCGCTTCTTCGCCCATGGGCGTAGCGCTAAATTCGGGAATGAGTTTCGTTTGCACGGGCTAGAGGCCCCCGTACAAGCGGCCAGGATTGAAGATGCGCGCCGGATCGAACGCAGCTTTAAGCCGATGATGCACGCGCATGAGGACCCCGCTCAACGGCGAAAATACCCCGGCACTCTTGTCCGCGCCGCGCATCAGGGTAGCGTGACCCGATGCGCGGGCGGCAACTTCGCGGATGAGCTCAGGCTCAGCCGCCGTCCTCCACCAGCGCTGCGCGCCATGCCATTCAATCAATTGATTCCCCGGAAATTTGATCGGGCCGAAGGTTGCGGGCACCGAAATACGCCACAACGATTCACCGCGCGCGGAACGTGCATCGTCGAGCAAGAAGAATGTATCGCTTTGATCCTGAAGCCCGGTCCACCATTCTCTTGCCCGGCCAGCTTCAACCCGCTCCCCACCCAACTTCTGGCAGGCCGCCGCAACCGCGGCGCGAGCACCGCTCAAGCGCACATGCAACTGGCCCGCCTGCCACGCGCTCGCACTGATGGGTAATGGGTGGCTGGCCCAACCTTTGAGTTGCTTCAGGGCGCGATCTTCATCCCAGTCGAAACGCAACGTGGCGGTCGCCACGCTGACAGGCAATACCTTGAGCGACACTTCGCAAATTAGTCCCAAGATACCCAGAGAACCCACCATCAAGCGCGAAACGTCATAACCTGCCACGTTTTTGGCAACCTGCCCACCGAAGGTGAGAACCTCACCCAAGCCATTCAGTACCGTCATGCCCAGCACATGATCACGCACAGATCCGACACTGGCACGTGCCGGGCCCGACAATCCGGCTGCGACCATCCCTCCGACGGTACCCTCGGCCCCGAAATGCGGCGGTTCAAACGGTAGACATTGACCCTGTTCCTCGAGGGCCGCTTCCAGCTCGGACAACCGCGTCCCAGCTCGTGCTGTCACAACGAGTTCTGTGGGTTCGTAGCTCGTGATACCCGAAAGTACAGTGGTTTTGATGGGCGCGCCAACCGCCGGTTCGCCATAGAAGCGCTTCGTGTCGCCGCCGCGAATATCCAGCGATGCACGCGCCTCGCGCGCGCCGTTCACTTGATCGATCAGGTGCGCGAGCGTTGGATCCTCTGCCTCCATCAGAATCTCGGCAATTCCGGAAACGGCAGCATTCCGCGGCGAACGTGCATTTTCCCGTATTCAGCGCAGCGATGCAGCGTCGGGATCACTTTGCCCGGATTGAGCAGCTCAAGCGGGTCAAAGGCCTGTTTTACGCCGAGGAATTGCGCCCGTTCCGCGGCCGAGAATTGAACGCACATGGAGTTTAGTTTTTCCATGCCCACGCCATGCTCGCCCGTGACAGTGCCCCCCAATCGCACGCTGGTCTCCAGGATATCGGCGCCAAAGAGCTCGCAGCGGCGCAGCTGGTCCGCATCGTCGGCGTCAAACAAGATCAAGGGATGAAGATTGCCGTCGCCGGCGTGGAAGACGTTCACGCAGCGCAGCCGGTACTTGACTTCCATTCGTTGAATTTCCCGCAGCATTTCTGCGAGACGTTTGCGCGGAATGGTTGAGTCCATGCACATATAGTCAGCGCTGATACCACCGGAAGCGGGGAAGGCATTCTTGCGGCCGCTCCAAAACTTTAGGCGCTGCGCTTCGTCGCGACTTACCTCGAACCGCGAAGCGCCTGCGGCCCGCAGCACTTCCTCCATGCGCACGATTTCCTCTTCGACCTCCTCCGGAGTGCCGTCGCTCTCGCAAAGTAAAATCGCGGCAGCCTCTAAATCATAGTCGGCGTGCACGAACGCCTCCACCGCCGCCGTCATCGCCTTATCCATCATCTCCAGACCCGCCGGGATGATGCCACGCGCGATCACGCTGGCCACGGCGGCACCGGCCGATTCGATATCGCCGAAGCTCGCCATGATGCAGCGAGCCAGCAATGGCTTAGGAATGAGCTTCACCGTCACTTCGGTGGTCACCGCCAGCATGCCTTCACTGCCGACGACGATCGATAGGAGATCAAGACCTGGCGCATCGAGTGCTTGCGATCCGAATTCGACCGGTTCACCGTCCACCATGAATCCACGCACGCGAAGAACGTTGTGCAGGGTTAGACCGTACTTGAGGCAATGCACGCCGCCGGAGTTTTCGGCGACGTTTCCGCCGATGGTGCACGCGATCTGGCTGCTGGGGTCGGGGGCGTAATACAGCCCAAAGGGAGCTGCTGCCTCGCTGATCGCCAGATTGCGCACGCCGCATTGCACGATTGCAGTGCATGAAGCTGGATCGACCTTCAGGATCTTGTTGAACTTAGCGAGAGACAAGATAATGCCCGAACGGTGCGGCGTGGCACCGCCGGATAACCCCGTGCCGGCGCCGCGCGCCACGACGGGCACGCGCATTTCGTGACAAATCTTAAGAATTGCAGACACCTGCAACTCGGAATCCGGCAGCACGACCACCATGGGCGCGACGCGGTAGGCCGTCAGCCCATCGCATTCAAAGGGAACGGTATCTTCCAGGCGATACAAGATCGCTTCGCGCGGCAAAGCCCCGGTAAGCGCAGCCACCACCTCACGCTGGCGCTGCTCCCAGGAGGAATCGGCAAGGAGGTCGGATCGCCCTGAATTGCTCATCGGCAATATTATGCACCAGCCTCGGCTACGCAGCGGTCGCACACTTGCGCTGCCGTCGAGCGAGTCTTTTTACAGAATTGCCGTCAATAGGGTAGGATTCGGTGAGATCTAATGCGGCGGCCAACAAGCCGCAATGGGGGAAGTCGATGTATCAGCAATTGTTGACACCCGTCGGCGGCAGCCTGGCGTTGTCCTTCTTAGTAGCCATCCTGCCCATATTGGCTGTGCTCGTGCTGCTCGGCATCGTTAGGCGCCCGGCCTGGCAGGCGTCCCTGGCGGGCCTCATCCTGGGTGTCATCATCGCCATCGCCGTCTGGGGGCTGCCGGCACAGATCGCATTGGCCGCCGCTTCGAATGGCGCGGTGTTCGCGCTGTGGCCGGTCATGTGGATAGTCGTCAATGCGCTTTTTGTTTACAACATCGCCGTATCATCCGGCCGGTTCGACGCATTTCGGGCATGGATCATCAAGCATCTTCCCAACGATAGACGCATCGTGCTCGTCGTCATCGCATTTTGTTTCGGCGCGCTGCTCGAGGGGGTTGCCGGCTTCGGCACGCCGGTGGCAATCACCTCATCGCTTCTCATCATGTGCGGTTTTCCCGCACTCGATGCAATCGTGTTCGTGTTGATCTTCAACACGACGCCGGTAGCGTTCGGTGCACTCGGCACGCCGGTGACCGTGCTCGGTGCCGTTACCGGCCTACCCGCACATGAGTTGGGCCAAATGATCGGCCGCCAACTGCCCATCATGGCGGCCATCCTGCCGTTCTATGTCATGGGGCTGTACGGCGGCTGGCGCTCAATCCGTTCCCTATGGCCCGTATTGGCCGTCGCGGGCTTAAGTTTCGGCCTGGCTCAATTCGGTGCGTCCAATTATTTGGACTATACGCTGACCGACGTTTTTGCCGCTCTTACATCGCTGGCGGTGACATTGCTATTCCTTCAGGTCTGGCGTCCGGCGCCGGATCCCGCATTCGTCATCGATCACAAATCGGCCGAAGTCCCAAATCCGGCATTCAAAAACGTCCCCGCATGGCAGGGATGGATGCCTTGGCTGGTGGTCACAGCCGTGGTCATTCTATGGACTTACTTCAAGATGGCCGCGATGGGCCAGCATGCATTCCCCTGGCCTAACCTGGATAAGGCCGTCTCGATCACGCTCTACAATAATAAGCCCTATGCCGCCGTATGGTCATTTCAGCCGCTGACCACGGGTACGGCTATCCTGCTCGCCACACTGATTACCGCGCTACTCGTAAGATTGCCGCCCGCTGAACTGGTGCAATGCGCGGCGCGCACCATCCGCCAGATCTGGCAGGCCGTCATCACCGTCATGTTCATCGTCGCGCTGGCTTATGTGATGAACTATTCGGGCATCGCTTACACCATAGGTCTTGCCGTAGCGTCCACCGGTCACGCGTTCGTGCTCTTTTCACCCTTCCTCGGCTGGATCGCGGTGTTTTTGTCCGGCAGCGACACCTCGGGCAACGCGCTATTTGGCAACTTGCAGGTGGTGGCTGCCAGGCAGCTGAACTTGAACCCGCTGCTGTTTGCGGCGACCAATTCTTCGGGCGGCGTTCTGGGCAAGATGATTTCGCCGCAGAATATTGCGACAGGCGTTTCGGTTACCAACCTTAAGGGTCAGGAAGGTGCCGTTTTGGCGCGAACGTTCGTCCATAGCATCGTGCTGACGTTGATGCTCGTGGTTATCGTGATCGTGCAGCAGTACGTGGTCCCGCAAATTATTCCGGCTTTTGTCGCGAAATAAGGGTGCCGATTTGCGGCCGCTCGGTCTGGCGGGCAACCGACCACTAGCCCAAGGAACCTAGTCCGATGCGGAAATCGCCGCGGTGGCGAATTACGTCACGTCGCTCTAAGGCGCAAAGATGAATTCCACAACGGAGATCTTGGTCATGCTACCAGTCGTGCTGGTCGCGATCTCGATCATCGCGTCGCGGTTGCGAACATCGCCGGCTATTTTGCTGGTAATAACTGGGGTGCTACTCGCATTGGTTCCGGGATTGCCCACCGTGAGCCTCGCGCCGCAATTTGTGCTGCTGTTTGTCTTACCGCCGGTCATCTATTCGGCCGCCGTCGCGATGAGCTGGCGCGAGTTTCGATTCAACATCCGCCCGATTTCTTTGCTGGCAGTGGGCTGTGTCACGTTCACGACCGGCATTGCGGCCGCAGCAGCGCATTGGCTGCTCGGCTTACCCTGGCCGGAAGGCTTTGTTTTAGGTGCCATTGTCTCTCCGCCGGACGCGGTGGCGCCCTTGGCGCTCGCCCGCAAGATGCAACTGCCGCGCCGCTTACTCGTGATTCTCGAGGGCGAAGGCCTGGCGAATGATGCGACCGCGCTCGTGTTTTATCGATTTGCCGTCGTTGCGGTCAGTGTCAGTTCGTTTTCATTCGGACGCGCTCTGACGAGCTTCGCGGCGATCCTCGTCGGTGAAATTCTCTGGGGACTGATTGTTGGCTGGGGAATCCTCAAACTCAGGCACTGGACTCGCAACCCGCGCATCGAGATTCTGCTCTCGGTTTTGACCCCATTCGTCGCCTATTGGCCACCGCAACAACTAGGCGGGTCCGGTGTGCTGGCCACTGTGACCTGCGGTCTTTATATCAGTTGGAATGGTCTTCGCCTCATCAGTTCACCGACCCGACTGCAAGGCATCTTCTTTTGGGACTTTCTTATTTATTGCACCGAGGGCATGTTGTTCCTAGTGACAGGTCTGCAGGCTCGTGCGCTTCTGGCGGCCTTCAAGACCTACTCTACATCGCAGCTTCTCGTCTCTGCCGCAATATTGAGCGCCGTCATCATTGCTGCGCGATTTGTTTGGGTATATCCGGCGACCTACCTTCCTAGGTGGCTCTCCCCGAAACTGGCGCGCGCAGATCCCTCTCCGCCATGGCAATGGCCGTTCTTGCTCGGATATACCGGCATACGCGGCATTGTCTCGCTGGCGGCCGCCCTGGCGCTGCCATTGACGCTGGAAAATGGTCAACCGTTTCCGCATCGTGACTTGATTCTGTTTCTGACCTATTCAGTCATTCTGGTAACCCTGGTAGCACAAGGACTGCTTTTGCCTGTGATCATTCGGTCGCTCGGGCTCGTGAATATGGGACGTCGCGAGCTAAAAATAGAGCGGGAGGAGGAATTCGCGGCGCGACGCGCGGCGATCGAAGCCGCGTTGATTCGCCTCGATACGATTTGCAAAGAGAAACGATACCCTCTCGGCGCTTTCCAGTCCCTTCGCACTGTTTACCGCGAGCGACTCAGACAGGTCGAATATGGCGCGCACGAACCACCTCACCACGATGCCCTTCAGGGTCACGAGGATATTCTGGCGCAACTCATCGCCGCCGAGCGCGAACAAATGATTGCGCTTTACCGAACGGGAAACCTCAAGGACGAACCGCGACGACGGATTGAACGAGATCTCGATCTGCGCGAAGCCGAGGTGGCGAATCTGCGTTTGAGCGACTGAGTTTATTGCATACAAGATCGGCGAACCCTCTGGCCGCATTTCACGTCGTCTTCTTTGCATCGTATCGGTAGCATCATGCTCGAAGTCAACATCGCGGGCGTTTTCTTCCCAATTCAACTTCTGTGGGCCGGGGCGGCATTCTTACTCTCTTGCCTCATTGGCAGACTTCTGAGCCGCACCGCGTTCTATAGCATCATCTGGGATCGCGCTTTGTTTGACTTTTCCATCCCAGAAAGCTGGCTGCGTAGCCGGCCGCAAACAGCTGCTCTGGATTAGTCCCGCAGCCGTTCGTGCCGCCCATCTCGCGCGGGCTAGTCACTTTCAGATCCAGAATGCCGTCGGAAGACACCACCTGGTTATGGCGGCCGGTAGTTGCCTTCACGCGGGTGCTATAAAGAACCTTCTCGGTCAGCATTCAGTGGCTTCCTCTGCGGGCACAATGCCGCTATGACTTGAGACTGCCTCTTAGGTTCGGACGAAGCATAGGGCCGGTAAAGCGGACATTTACCGGTGGGCCGCGCTTTCCGTTCACCGAGTCGGGCTAATTTTGCCAAGGTGGACCGCCGGCGGCTGCCTTTCTTTCGCAACAAACGTCGGGATTGTGCCGCTCCTCCTGACAATAAGGAGAAGCTGCGGGGAATTTGTCCCAAGGCATGTCTTCGACACTCGTGACACCGACCTTGCCGCACAACGCGATCCACCAGGCAAATGCTTTTACGATATGCCCTTCCGGATTTATTCCGGCTTTCCTTTGTGGCTCTCCAACGCGCTTAACCCACCAGCCACTTCGACGAGGTGAGCAAAAATGGCGCGAGTTCCCGCTGGAAGTTTTGGTTCCAATAGATTCGATTTAGCCCACGGTACCAGTCATTGAGCCGTCTACCCGCGTTCTTTTTGATTAGTTGCTCAGTGGCTTCGGGACCCTCAAAGATCCGGGCAGATCTCAAAGGACACCAGCGGACAGGTCGAATGGTGCCCCGGGCCGGAATCGAACCGGCGACCTAGCGCTTAGGAGGCACTCGCTCTATCCACTGAGCTACCGAGGCAAGAATCGAGGCCGGAGACGGACAACCGGCCTCGTTATTTTGGTGGAGGAGAAGGGGATCGAACCCTCGACCTTCGCATTGCGAACGCGACGCTCTCCCAACTGAGCTACTCCCCCGAAAAGGGCGAAGAATACTAGCAGCAAAGCCTCGTTATGCCAAAGTATCGGTCATAATAAGCCGAAGGAGGTAGAGAACATGTTGAAAGCGGGTGAACGTGCGCCGGAATTCACGCTTCCGGACGATACAGGGAAAGACCGATCCTTGACTGAATTGCTCAGCACGGGTGGGATCGTTCTGTACTTTTATCCCGCGGACTTCACTCCCGGCTGTACACGCCAAGCCTGCCTCGTAAGGGACCTGCATGGGGAAATCGAGCGCGCCGGCCTTCGCGTCGTAGGGATCAGCCCCCAGAGCCCTGAATCGCACACGAAGTTTCGAGCCAAGTACAACCTGCCCTTCGTTCTGCTTTCCGATCAGCACAAGGCAGTCATTAAGATGTACGGGGTCAATGGTCCTTTAGGCATCGGCGTTCGCCGGGTCTCGTATCTGATCGATGGAGGGCGCCGGATCCGCGATACCGTGCTTGCGGATTTTATGGTCGGACGGCATGCAGACTTTGTGCGCAAAGCGATCCTGTTGCGCGCGGCTAATCCTCAATAGTTCATTCGCACCAAATTCGCATGACCGATGCGTGGCACGGTCACGACATACATCTCGCCAAAGTCTTGCTCATCGATGCTCGGCAGATCGCTGCGGCCGGCCAAGCTCGAAACGATCTCTGGCACGGTATTGACATGTCCAACCACCAAGACACGCCTGCCGCTGTTCTCTCTAAGTATGCGGCGTGCCAAGGCCTTCGGATCGTCTTGAGAAGCCTCGATCGGAACGATCGCAAGCTGCGCCGCCAGGGGTGCCGCGGTCAAGCGGCTGCGCAGCGTGGGGGATATGTAGATGGCGTCGAGCCGGCCGGCACCTTTGATGTTTCCAAACATGCGCGCCAATAGTGCCGCTCTCGCCTCCCCCGCCGAAGAAAGCGGCGGATCGAGCGAGACCGCAGCCTCTTTTTCGGCATGGCGTATCACCACGACCGTGGTCGAATTCGCTGTGAACCAGACCCATATCGTGAAGAGCGCAAGACTGAATATCGCAAAGGCCGCAATCGCGGATAGCCAAATCGGTATCAAGAATGGCCTGCGCTGAAGATTCGCACGCTCGCTTTTCATGGCACCATCTTACAATATGAATGCGATGTCATTAGCCCAACTGCGGATAGTCATACTCGCGGCGGGCTTTTCATCCCGATTAGGCCGGCCCAAGGCGCTCGCCCGCATCCATGGCGTGAGCCTGTTGCGACGTGCTTTGAAAGTGGCGTCAAGCCTTAAGGGTACGGATATTCTCGCGGTTGTGCCGCGCAATGCAGCCCGGTACCGGGTCGAAACACGGGGCACCAAGGTTATATTGGTCGTCAATCCGCGCCGTGCTCAAGGACTAGCGAGTTCCGTGCGGCTCGGTATTGCCAGGTCACGATACTCGTCTGCGATCCTTTTTGTGCCCGTAGACATGGCTAATCTCACGGGCGGCGACCTCAATCGCCTGGTGCGCGCTCGGCAATCGGCTCGGCGCCGTGTGATAGCGCGCCGCATCGGCATGCGCGGCACTGCGCCGATGATATTGCCACGGCGGCTTTATTCGCCTGCCTCTGGCATCACCGGTGATGTCGGCTTGCGATTGTTGATGGCGCAGCTTCCCGGCGATAGCATCGAGCTGATCGATTTGCCCTCGGCAGCCTTGGACATCGACACACCGAAAGAGTTAAACGCCGCCAGGGCGTCCTTTCGCGCTAGGGCTTAGCGCAGCTAGTGCGCCCAACGTGCATATTCGCGAAAGGCCTGAAGGGCCACATCGATCTTGGCTCGAGGCAGGTCCATGTGCGTCATCAATCGCGTTCGCGGAGCAATGGTCGCCAGAATATTGCGGGCTTTTAAGTGAGTCCTAAGGTCTGAAACCTGCGCCGCGGCGACCTCGATATAGACGACATTGGTTTGCGGGACCGACACCTTCAAGCCGGCCTCTTGGAGTCCGGCAGCCAGGTACTCCGCATTGGCGTGATCCTCGGCGAGTCGCTGCACATGGTTTTCCAAGGCATACAGCCCTGCTGCCGCCAGCACTCCCGCTTGGCGCATGCCGCCCCCCAGAGCCTTACGCCAGCGCCGCGCGTCGGCAATGAGCGGCCGCGGCCCCATCAAAATGGATCCTGCGGGTGCCCCAAGACCTTTGGACAAGCAGACCGATACCGAGTCGAATCCCGCGACGGCTGTCGGCTCATCGATCTTGAGCTTTGTGACGACATTGAAAATCCGGGCGCCATCAAGATGGGTGCTGAGCCCGCGCGCATGCGCAAACTGCGTGACTTCTCTTAGGTAGTCCATCGGCAGAATGCGCCCTCCGATGGTATTTTCCAGCGTCAATAACCGCGTTCGCGCAAAATGATAATCGTCCGATTTGATAGCCGCGCCGATGCGTTCGATTGAAATCCCGCCGTGCGGTTCATGTTCCAAAGGCTGTGGTTGGATGCTGCCAAGCACGGCAGCGCCGCCCTGCTCATACTTATAGGTATGCGCTTCTTGTCCGACCAGGAACTCATCGCCACGGCCGCAATGCGCCATCAAGGCGGCCAAATTGCTCTGCGTGCCGGTTGGGAAAAATAGCCCGCTTTCGAATCCAAATCGTTCGGCAGCCAACGCTTGCAATCGATTAACGGTCGGATCATCGCCGAACACATCGTCACCAACCTCCGCGGCGGCCATGGCCGCACGCATTCCCGATGTCGGCCGAGTGACCGTGTCGCTGCGCAGGTCGATCACGGGTTCGGTGCGTTAGGGTCCGGGGTAAATTTCTTTAGCGCACTCGTGCCGTGGCATCCAACTCCCTCACCGCAAACCTCGTTGACGGGACATACCACCGGCGTCCCCTTCACGCAGCCGCGCGCATCGGCGCCGGAAGAGTGAGGCGCGCAGCGCTCTTTCCCATTGCAGGCTCGATGATCATCGCAATCTGCATCGGTGTTGCATGCCATTGATGTTTGATCTCGTTCAACGCTCGCCAGCTCTCCTTGCCTGGCAATGACACCGGACAAAGTAGCACCGAGGAGTCGAGTAGGTGTCTCCTGACCCGAGGGCAACTCAACATCTGCGGAGACCACTTCAAATGGCGGGGCTACAGGACTGCCGGCTCGATAGTAGAGTGCAAAACGAAGCACGTTGCGAGGATCGAGCGCATCATTCAACTTTACCGGAATGATATGCGTTGAATCGGGCAGCCACGCCTCGCCGTGCACGAGCGGCAGTCGCCTGACGCTTTTGCCCGCTTCATAAATGCGCAGCTCCAAATCGCTGCCGGCTTTCAACGCCTGCGCGCCTGTGACGACTCGTACCTCGAGCCGAGAAACCGGCACCGCGTGTGCAACCGTCGCGCAAAGCGCGCATGTCAGCAGCGTCAGCAAGACTGACAGTGGCAGGTATAATTTCATGGCAGCCTCCGGTTCATCGATAGGTTCGCGCCTATCATAGCCGATCCGCATGGCGCGACGCCTCGTCGGGGAGCGCAGGTTTAACTGCGATCTTACATATTCAACTACGGTGTTCGGCGCAAATCACCTATCCTGACGCAATAAAGCGACGCACCATAGGTCGATCCGGCCCCCACTTAAGTGCCTTGCGCGCGTTGGAGTCGGCGCTTGAAGGCGTCGCGCAGCTCCTTCAATTCATCGATATGCAGCAAAATGCCGCAGCTCGCGAAAACCACAGCGCCCACCACTACGGTTGCCAGCAGCGCCGACAGCTTGAGTAACAGCGTTTGGTGGGCCCAGTCGGCGAGAAGCCAATGCGACGAGGCAGCACACACGCTCGCCAGCGCTGCGCTTGCGATCCCAACCTTAAGCAGCAGCAAGAGAAGCCGGCGCGACTCCAGACCTTTGAGCTGAACATGCATCAAAAAGTAGAGCAGCAAGAAATTGAAAGTCGCGAGGCATCCGGTCGAAAAAGCCAGTCCACGGTGACCCCAGCCCAAGCGAAACGTGAACAGCCAGTTAAATAGCAGGTTGAGTCCGACCGAAAGGAAACTCACCAGCATCGGGGTCTTGCGCCTATCAAGCGCGTAAAAGGCATTGACGAGGACCTTGAGCGCCGCATAACCGGCAAGCCCAATGGCGTAAAAACGCAGCGCAC
>DASWUU010000045.1:0-2251 GCA_036401515.1 Steroidobacteraceae bacterium | reverse complement strand
GTTATCGACCAACCGCTTGATCGACGTGGTGGTATCTCTTAGGGTTTTATCGAGGCTCTGTGGTTCCATCTGTCCTTGGTTCCGTCTGATGGATTGCTCCCTAGCAACTAGAAACCAATCTGCATGATTTCGCGCCGTGCCACTACACCCGCGCGGCTATTTTATTCAGCTGACTTATCCTACAGGGTGTCGTTGATCGCTGACGTCGGCCTGCTTCGCTAGCGCTTTCGGGGACGCAGGGTGCGTTGCGTGTCGGATTCAACCTACAAAAACGTGTCAAGGCAGTTAGGAATTCGCCGCCGATCCGAATGTGCGACACTCATTTATGCCCATCACCGGACGCCTCATCATAGGTTACGAATCTGTCGCTACGGCGGCTAACTTTCGCGCCGTCGATCCCACGAGTGGGGCGCAATTGGAGCCGCTGTTCGCGGTGGCCGGCGCAGGCGACGTTGATCGTGCTTGCAGATCGGCGGCAGCGGCGTTCGATCAGTACCGTCAGATCGATTTGGCGGTGCGCGCCACGTTTCTCGACACCTGCGCCGCCAATATCTTGAAGGCAGGTGATGAGCTCGTAGAACGTGCCTCTCAAGAGACCGGCTTGCCGCTCGCGCGGATACAGTCGGAGCGCGGCCGCGCGATGAGTCAGCTGCGCTTGTTTGCCGAGGTTGTGCGGCGGGGATATTTCCTGGGGTTGAGGCATGATCCTGCGTTGCCGGATCGAAAGCCGTTGGCGCGCACGGATTTGCGTCTGCGCAATATTCCCTTAGGACCGGTGGCCGTGTTCGGGGCCAGCAATTTTCCGTTGGCGTTTTCCGCAGCGGGTGGCGATGTGGCGGCCGCGTTGGCGGCAGGATGCCCAGTGGTGGTCAAGGGCCATCCGGCGCACCCAGGCACTTCAGAACTTGCGGCGATGGCGATCAGCAACGCGGCGCGCGAGTGCGGACTGCCGAGCGGCACGTATTCGCACTTAAGCGGCAATTCGAATGAGCTGGGACGCGCATTGGTGGCGCATCCAGCCATCAAGGCCGTAGGGTTCACCGGCTCGCGGGTTGGGGGCATGGCCCTCATGAAGATCGCCGCGGAACGGGCGGAACCCATCCCGGTCTACGCAGAAATGAGCAGCATCAATCCCGTGGTGATATTGCCCGGGGCGTTGCGAGCTCGCGGCGACGCGATCGCTAGCGGCTACGTTAATTCACTGACCCTCGGCGCCGGTCAGTTTTGTACGAACCCGGGATTGGTGCTTGCCATCGACTCGCCCGAACTGGGTCGTTTCCTTGCGGCCTCCGGTCAAGCGCTCTCAGCGGTGGGACCAGGCCCGATGCTCTCAGCGGGAATCTGCGCCAACTACCAACGCGGCATCGAACGGATAGGCGGGTACCCCGCTGTCTCAAGCGTTGCACGCGGCGCCTCGGGCACCGGATCGCAGGCGCAAAGCGCGCTGTTTCAGGTGCATGCGCCGGTCTTCCTCGCGTCGGCTGCAATGCAGGAGGAGATATTTGGGCCCAGTTCGCTGGTCGTGGTCTGCAGCGATGCAGAGGAGATCGGCCAGGTACTGGAAGCGCTCGAAGGGCAACTCACTGCCACGGTGCATCTGGAGGCCGAAGACCATGCGGCGGCTGCGAAGTTCTTGCCGGTGCTCGAGCGCAAGGTCGGGCGCATCGTCATCAACGGATGGCCTACCGGTGTTGAAGTGTGCCATGCCATGGTGCACGGCGGTCCCTATCCTGCGACGTCCGATTCGCGTTCCACGTCGGTCGGCACGCTGGCGATCGAACGCTTTCTGCGCCCGATCTGTTATCAAGACATGCCCGCGGAATTGCTGCCGCCCGAGTTGCGAGATGACGAAGCGGGCTTGCTTCGCTACCCGCGGCTCGTGGACGGCGAATTCGTTGCGCACGGATCAATGACGCGGAATTTAAAATGATTTCTCGATCGTCAGCCGTGCCGTGCGTCCTTCGAGAGGATGCACGTGGATGTCGGCGATGCCTGCCGCGGGTTCGCCGCGCAAGCGGTCGATGTACCAGAATTCCGCGGCATCGGCCTTTTTGCCGGTGATGTTGTAAATCCCGATTGCCGCGCTCCAGCCGCGCTTGAAAACATAGTGGGCATCGCTGCTCCATTCGCCATAACCGTGTCCGTGGACCGCATTGTCGGGAGAGAGCGGGTAGGCGCTCAAGTATCGGTATCCCAAGCTGCCGCTCCAGGGGCCTAGGTCCTTCACGTACACATTGAATGATCCGGTGGC
>DASWUU010000044.1:0-8152 GCA_036401515.1 Steroidobacteraceae bacterium | reverse complement strand
CCGTTTCGCGCCGGTGCGACGTACCTCGATGAATATCTGGCGATGCTCAAAGTCGTGATGTCGACGGCCGCGGGCATTCGCCGGCCCGGGGCGGCGTCCTTGGATTTGGCGTATGTCGCCGCGGGACGTATCGACGGCTTTTGGGAATTCGGGCTCTCGCCGTGGGATACGGCAGCCGGCACATTGCTCATCCAAGAAGCGGGCGGACGCGTCGGCACGCCCAGCGGGGCCGAATACGCACTTGGGTCCAATATTGTCGCTGGAAATCCGAAGGTCTACGAGGCCCTGCTCGAAGCGATCGGGCCCCTAACGCCGGCGGCGTTGCGCACCTAGATTGGCCTATGCAAGGGGGGCGACCGGGGGGATTTCCGGTGGTTCCACGTAGCTTGCGCTTAGGGTGCTGCGCGGATACCCGTAGAATTTGTATACCACGAGCCCGAGGGCTGCCCAGCCGAAAAATACCAGGATGGTGACCAACGGCAGCAGCAAAAACAAACTCAGGCAACCGATGAGCGCCAACGGGCCTACCAGCCAGATGCCCGGCGTGCGAAACGGCCTTTTCCGCTCTTTCGCCGTGCGCCGAAGGATCATCACGCCGAGTGCCACCGCAAAGAACGCTGCCAATGTTCCGCCATTGGACAAGTCCGCCAGCTTGCCCACCGGAAAGAAAGCAGAAGCACACATGACGACGCTTCCCGTGATCAGGGTCACGACATACGGCGTGTGGAAACGGGGGTGAATTTTGGTCAACGCGTCCGGCAGCAGCCTGTCGCGCGCCATGCTGAAAAACACGCGAGTTTGACCGAACATCATCATCAAGATCACGGATGGCAGTGCCAGGAAGGCGGCTAAGCCTATGAGCCGCGATACCTTATCCCAGCCGATTTCTCGCAGCACGTGCGCCAGCGGTTCGTCGCTGCACACGAGCGAGGCCTGCTTCGACTGGTCCATGCAGGCGTGCAGCATCTCGGGGGTGCCGGGCTCGATGCCCTGCCCTGCGGCGTCCATTACCGGTTGCGCACCGATCGAGCCGATGGCGCCGCTCGCCACCAGCAGGTAGAAGATCGTGCAAATGAGCAAGCTGCCGATGAGACCGATGGGCATGTTGCGTTGGGGATTTTTCGTTTCCTCCGCCGCCGTCGAGACCGCGTCGAAACCGACGTACGCGAAGAAAATGGAAGCGGCGGCTCCGCCGATTCCGAGCACGCCTAAAGGCGCGAATGGGTGAAAGTTCGACATTTTCACGACCGGCAAGGCCAGCGCACAAAACAGGATCAGCGCGGCCACCTTAATGCAGACCAAAACCGCGTTGACGGTCGCACTCTCGCGCGTGCCGATCGCAAGCAATGTCGTCACCAGCGCGGCAATACACATGGCGGGCACATTGATGAATCCTCCGGCAAAGTAGCCTTTGGACAGATACAGCGGTATGTGAATATTGAAGCTATGCTGTATGAGCGGGACGAAGTAATTCGACCAGCCGACCGAGACGGCACTCGCGGCAATAGTGTATTCGAGAATCAGCGCCCACCCGACGATCCAGGCGATGAGCTCGCCCAAAACGGCGTACGAGTAAGTGTACGCAGAGCCCGAAACCGGCACCATGGCAGCCAGTTCGGCGTAACAGAGCGCGGTGACCGCGCACACAAAACCCGCAACGATGAAGGACGCCATCATTCCAGGCCCGGCCTTTTGCGCCGCCTCGGCCGTCAACACGAAAATGCCGGTACCGATGATGGCGCCGACCCCGAGCATCGTGAGCTGAAATGCGCCTAAAGAACGGGTAAGGGACCTCTTTTCGGCACTCGCCAAAATAGCGTCAAGGGGTTTGATGCGCCAATTCATCGGATCTCCCGTTTTTTTAAGACTGCCCGGACTTTAGCGGCTTTCCTACCGTGCGAGCAAACTATTGCTTCATGCGGCGTCGTAATCGGATGTTTATCCATTCCACGGCTGCCGAGAATGCCATCGCAAAATACAAATAACCCTGCGGGATCTCACGTTCCAGCGATTCTGCGATGAGCGCGGCGCCCACCAATATCAAGAACGCCAAGGCCACAAGCTTGATGCTCGGGTAGCGCTCGATGAACGCGCTGACCGAGCCGGACACGACCATCATGATCAACACCGAAACCACGATGGCAGCGATCATGACCTCGATGTGTCGCGCCAGGCCGATGGCCGTGAACACCGTGTCCAACGAGAACACGATATCGATTAGGCCGATCTGAATGATGATCATCCACAGCGAATTCATCCGCCCCGGCTTGCGGCTCTGCGCTTTTCCCCGCCACATGTCGCGGATCTCGAGGATGCTGCTCACCACCAGGAAAGCGCCTCCGGCGAACAGAACCAGGTCGCGGGCGGACACGTCCGTCCCGAGTGCCCGAAAAAGCGTGTTTTGCAGCGTCGCCAGCCACACAATGGAAAAGAGCAGCGCGATTCGTGTCAGCATTGCGAATCCCAAGCCTAGGATGCGCGCGCTGCGGCGTTGTGCTTGCGGCAGGCGATTCACGAGAATCGAGAGGAACAGGATGTTGTCGATGCCGAGCACGATCTCGAGCACCGTGAGGGTCAGAAAGGACACCCACGTTTGCGGATCGTAGAGCAAGCCCATTTCGGATTACGGAAGGCCGTCCACTTCTTCGGGTTTAGTGGCCTTGCGCTCCAGCAAATCATCGACCCGCAGCCCAAGGTCGAGCGATATGGCAGCTGAGATGTAAATCGAGGAATACGTGCCGGCGATGATGCCAATGACCAGCGCCGCCGAAAACCCGCGCAACGTCTCGCCGCCGAAGATTAACAGCGCTACGACCACCAGCAATGTCACCAGCTTGGTCATCACGGTCCGCGACAGGGTCTGGTTGATGGACTCGTCGATGACTTGAGCTATCGAAAGTTTTCGTGCCGAGCGAGCGCGCTCGCGGATACGGTCGAAGACGATAACCGTATCGTTCAGCGAGTAACCGATGACGGCCAGCACCGCCGAAATGGCGGTCAAATCGAAAGTCATCTGAGTGGCGGCAAAAAACCCGACGACGCAAATCGGATCATGCAATACCGCGACAATCGCGCCCAGGGCGAGTTTCGGCGTGAATCGAAATAAAACGTAGATCAAGATCAAAACCAGCGTGGCGGCGAGCGCCCAACCGCCTTTGACGAACAATTCCTGCCCCACCTGCGGGCCCACGACTTCCGTTCGCTGCAGCTTCGCGCCGGCATCGATCTTGGAAAAGATTTCCAGCACCCGCGCACCGATCTGATCGCCCTTGGCATTCGGATCCGGCGGCAAGCGCACTAAGATGTCCCTGGAACTGCCGAAGGCCTGCACCTGCGCGCCGGCAACACCGGCGCTCGCCAGCGCCGCACGCAAGGATTCAATGTTTGGAGCTTGCGGGAAATTCGTCTCGACCACGACTCCGCCTGTGAAATCCACCCCAAGATTCAAGCCGCGAAAGACAACGAGCGCGAGCGATAGCACGATCAGAACGGCTGACAGCCCATACCACACCTTGCGGGTGCGCATGAACGGAAAACGAGTCACCTTGTGGAAAAATTCCATGTCCGTCCCTCTAGATCGACAAGCGATCGAGCTTGCGCCTTCCGCCGTAAATAATCTGCACGAGCGCGTGGCTGCCCATGACCGACGTGAACACCGAGGTGAAAATGCCGAGCACGAGCACCACCGCGAAGCCGCGAATCGCGCCGGCGCCAAAGGACCACAACACCACGCCGGCGATCAGCGCTGTGATATTGGAATCCGTGATTGCTGATAAGGCCCGTTCGAATCCCGCAGCGATCGCTGCGCGCGGCGTGACGCCGTTGCGCAATTCTTCTCGAATGCGTTCGTAAATCAGGATGTTCGCATCCACTGCCATGCCGACGGTCAATACCACGGCGGCAATGCCCGGCAGGGTCAAGGCAGCGCCGAATACTGATAACAACGCCGTCAGCAGCACCACATTGGCCGCCAGCGCGATATCGGCGATCAATCCGAATACCTTGTAATAGATGAGCATGAATATGAAGGCGGCGAGCATGCCGAACACCATCGCCTTGATGCCTTTGTCGATGTTGTCCTGGCCCAAGCTCGGCCCAATCGCGCGTTCCTCGGTGGGCGTCAAGGGCGCTGCGAGGCCGCCGGCGCGCAGCAGCAGCGCCAGTTCCCGACCCTCGATCGGATTGACGCCGGTGATTGAAAAATTATTGCTGAAGACGCCGCGAATGGTGGCGCGGTTAATCACTTCTTCGGTGGTGCGGTCGACCTCCACGCCTTGCGCGTTCTTTTCGCGCGAGCGGTCGATGAACACCACCGCCATCAAATGGCCCAGATTCTCCTGGGTATTCTTGAGCATTTTCGCCGCGCCGCGGCTGTCCAAGCCCACTGAAACGGCCGGCCCGTCCTGAGAATTCGGCTGAAAGGTCGCATCGGTGAGCTGGTCGCCCGTCACCACCACCTCGCGCTTGAGCAGCACCGGCTGTTTGTCGCGCGAATAAAACAACTTCGAGCCCAGCGGCACGCGCCCGGTGCCGGCCGCTTCGAGCGGGTTGTTGGTTTCGTCCACCATCCGAAACTCCAAGGTCGCGGTCTTCCCGAGGATTTTCTTCACTTCCGCCGAGTTTTGCAGACCCGGCAACTGGATGGCGATTCGATCAGCGCCCTCTTGAGCAACCTGCGGCTCGGAGACCGCGAGCTCAGGGCTGTTGAGCCGATTTCGAAGGATGACGATGTTCTGTTGGACAGCATAGTTCTGGCGGTCCCGTATTTCTTGTGGCGTGAGCTGCAGCTCCAAGGCGGGAGCGCCGGCCACTGAGGTATCAGTGAAAGTCAAATTGCGATTATCGGCGATGATGGCCACTTTTCCCTTGGCAAAACTATCGGCATCGCGAAACAGGACCCGCACTCTATTGTTGGGGTAGTCGACGACAACATCCTGGTAAGCGACGTGCGCGTTGCGGAGCGTTGCGCGAAAATCCTGCTCATGCCGATCCAGCAGTTGCTTCACCGCACCCTGCACATCGACTTGATAAACGAGATAAACACCGCCGCGCAGGTCCAAGCCCAGCTTTACCGGATTCAACCCCAAGTTGCGCATCCACGCCGGCACGCGCGATGCTTGCGATAAAGCGATCGTGAACTGGGCCGGGCGTGCCTCGGCGATGACATCGCGGGCCTTCAGCTGATCCTGCTTGCTGCTGAAGCGAAGGGTCAGGCGTCCCTGCTCCAAGAAGACGCCCGACGGCGTGACGCCTTTGTCTTTAAGAATTTGCACGATGGCGCTGCGGTCGCTGTCCGTGACGGCGGCTCGGTCGGCTGCCAGCTGCAGTGCATTTTCCTCTCCGAACAAATTCGGCAGCGCCAGGAAGATCCCTGCAAGCAATACGATCGCGACCAACGCGATCTTCCAGCGCGGGTAGGAAATCATGCGCTTTTGACCGTACCTTTCGGCAGCACCTGGGCAACCTGGAATTTCTGCAGCTTGATCTTGACGCCATCGGCTATTTCGACGGTGAGGAACTGCTCGCCGGCATCCGTTACCTTGCCGAGGATACCGCCGGTGGTCGCGATTTCATCGCCCACGGCCACCTTGGAGAGCATTTCACGCTGTTCTTTGGCGCGCTTGCTCTGAGGCCGGATGAGCAAAAAGTAAAACACCACCAGCAGAAGGGCCGGCAGCAGCAGTGTGTTCAACATGCTGGGGCCGCCGGCGGCCGCGCCCGCGGCCTGTGCATTTGCCGAATTTATGAGGAATTCCATAGGGTTACACTCTTATTTTGCGACGGACGCCGCTACACAAAGCCGCGTAGTATACAGCAGGCACGCCCAAACTTAACCCGCAGCCGGAGCCCTCAAGGCGTAGAACTCGGCGACATAGCTCTCAAATCGGCCGGCGACGATCGCGGCGCGAATTTCTATCATCAAGCGCTGATAAAAAAACAAATTGTGGACGGTATTGAGGTGCGCGCCGAGAATTTCGCCGCACCGGTCCAAGTGGCGCAGATAGCTGCGGCTGTAGTTTTGGCAGGTGTAGCAGGCGCACCCCTCCTCGACCGGCCCGGTCGCCTTTTGATGGACGGCGTTGCGGATATTAATCACACCGGCACGCGTGAATAGGTGGGCATTTCTCGCGTGCCGGGTCGGCATGACGCAGTCGAACAAGTCAATCCCCCGCCTCACGGCCTCGAGAATATCCTGCGGCCGTCCCACACCCATCAAATACCGCGGCTTGAGTATGGGCATGTGCGGCATTAATTGATCGAGCACCCGTTCGCGTTCTGTTTCGGGCTCTCCGACCGCAAGTCCGCCTACGGCCAGCCCCGCAAATCCGATCTGCTCGAGGGCTGCCAGCGATTCTAAGCGCAGGGTCGTATGGACGCCGCCTTGCACAATGCCGAACAGCGTTCCCGGGGGCTCGGTTAAATGGTATTCGCGATACCCACGCAGCGCCCATCGCATCGAGAGATCCATGGAGACACGCGCCTCATCCTCACTGGCGGGGTAGGCCGTGCACTCATCGAAGCTCATGGCAATGTCGGAAGCCAGCGCGCGCTGAATGCGCATCGACTCCTCGGGCGATAAAAATACCGCGGCGCCGTCGACCGGAGAGCGAAAATGCACCCCCTCCTCGCTGAGCTTCCGCATCTCAGCGAGACTCCACACCTGAAAGCCACCCGAATCGGTGAGGATGGGCCGGCGCCAATGCATGAAGCGGTGCAGCCCTTGATGCGCTTGAATCACCTCGATTCCGGGCCGCAGATACAGGTGGAAGGTGTTGCCCAGCACGATCTCGGCGCCGATCCGTTCAAGGTCCTCCGGGGTCATCGCCTTGACCGTGCCATACGTGCCCACCGGCATGAAGGCCGGCGTCTCGACCGTGCCGCGCGCGAATTCCAGACGGCCCCGCCGCGCTGCTCCATCCTGCGCCAGTAAGTTGAAGCGCATCGCGGCGCTCATGGGGCGGCAGGGGTGAGAAACATTGCGTCACCGTAGCTGAAAAATCGATAGCGCGCCCGCACGGCATGGGCGTATGCGGCGAGCAAAGTCTCGCGCCCCACGAAAGCGGCGCACAGCATCAGTAAAGTAGATTCGGGCAAGTGAAAATTGGTGACGATGGCATCGACCGCGCGAAATTTGTAGCCGGGTTTGATGAATATCCGAGTACTGCCCTGAAAAGGGGCGATCCGCGTCGCACCTATCGCACCGGGCGCCGCGGCGGGCGCGGCCGCAGCCGCGGCTTCCAGGCTCCTGACGACCGTCGTTCCGACCGCAATCACGCGCCCGCCCGCGGCACGCGTGCTGGCGATCGCGGTGCAAGTGGCTTCAGAAACCTCGAGATACTCGGCGTGCATCGAGTGCTCTTCGATGTTCTCGGACCGGACGGGCGAAAAAGTCCCCGCACCTACATGCAACGTTACAAAGGCCTGGCGCACGTCGCGCGCGCGCAGCGCTGCGAGCACCCCCTCATCGAAATGCAGCCCCGCCGTGGGCGCCGCGACCGCCCCTAGGGAGCGGGCATAAACAGTCTGATATCGCTCCCGATCGACATTCTCGGCGGCCCGATCGATGTAGGGCGGCAGCGGGATTTCGCCGTGCGCCTGGAAGAAGCCCAACACGTTGCAAGAGAATCGGAGCACAAAAAGCTCATCGTCCCGAGCGATCATGCGTGCGGTTTCCCCGGCTGCCAGCCTTACAACTGCCCCCTCCTTCAGTCCTTTGCTGGCGCGGATGTGAAGCAGCGCGGTATTCGCCGAGAGGACCCGCTCCAACAGCATTTCGACCCGTCCGCCGCTGTCCTTCCGGCCAAAGGTGCGGGCGGGAATCACACGCGTGTCGTTGAAAACGACGAGATCGCCCGGGTCAATGAGCGAGGGGAATTCGCGAAACTGCCGGTCCTGGTATGTTCCGGTAAGCCCGTTCAAGGTCAACAATCGGCTGTCGGAACGCTCTGGGGTCGGATGCTGCGCAATCAGTTCTTTGGGTAACTCGAAATGAAAATCCGTGCGCAGCATTATCGCGGGCATTCTACCAAGAGCGGCAATCGCATATACTGCGCGGCCTGGCATGCCCGAATGGCGGAACTGGTAGACGCGCCGGACTCAAAATCCGGTGGTGGTGACACCGTGTGGGTTCGATTCCCTCTTCGGGCACCAG
>DASWUU010000043.1:0-20340 GCA_036401515.1 Steroidobacteraceae bacterium | reverse complement strand
CTATTTTCTCGCAGTACATCGAAAACAAGAAATACTACAGTAACGAAATCAATATCACCTCGCACAGCGATTCGGCGCTGCAGTGGATCGTTGGGTTATACGAATATAACGAGCGTTACTTTCAGACACCGGGAACGTTGTACGCGCCCGGGCAAGCGCAACTCGCGACCCCGCTCAATTTTTCGGCGACGGCTCCGGCTGCCCCGAATCCGGACCGAGCGCTTTACACGCAGCAACAGAACATGCATTCGAATTCGTACGCAGCGTTCGCTCAAACCGACTGGAAATTCCTGCCTACTTGGAAACTGACTACCGGATTGCGATTCACCTATGATGAAACAGCCGGCAGCGAACAATTCCGCGAGCTATGCTACGGGGCCGGGGCGTGCCTTGCGCTTCCTGCTCCGTTAACCGGGCCGCTTTTGCTGGGTGCGGCGACCCCCGTAACGGACATCACGGTCACCAACGCGGCCATTGCCAATTGCTTCAATGGCGTCGGCTGCCTTTATCCCGGCGTCAAGGGTGTGCCAACCGTCAATCCGGCTACCGGTTTATGGAATCGTAACTTGGGTGCCGACTGGCATGCACCGACCGGCACCGCTGGGCTCGAATGGACGCCCACGGCCGAAACTCTTGCTTATTTGAAATACAGCCGCGGCTACAAGTCCGGCGGCTTCAATGCCAGCATAATTGTGCCCAATCCAGAATCTCAGGCGGAACACCTCGATGCCATCGAGCTGGGCGGCAAGGAAGTCTTCAACAAGCAGATTCAAATCAACACGGCATTTTTCTACTACAACTACAAGAATCTGCAGATTCCGCTGCCGGTACCCACCAACACAGGCGTGAACGCAACCGAAGTCATCAACTTACCGAAGGTAACTTCGTACGGCGCTGAACTCGAAGCCATCTGGCAACCGATTGCCAATCTTCAGTTCATACTTGATTATGCGTACCTGCACGCGAAGATCAAAGACAGTGCGCCGCAGATAAACACCGTCAGCGGCGTATCGGAAAATGTCGTCGGCAACACGGTGCCTGAATCCCCGCAGAGCAAAGTCGCCCTCGACGGCAATTACACTTGGCGTTTCACGCCCGGGTCGCTGACCTATTCGGTCAATTATATTTGGAAGGCGGCGACGCACGACAGCATATTCAATGAACAGTATTTCGTCGCGCCGGAATACACGCAAGTCGATATGCGTCTGTCTTGGAACGATTCGGCAGATCGATTTACGATCTTCGGCTACATCAAGAATCTGCAAAACAAGCTTGGTTACGACGACGTCGGGGCGTTCGGGATAACGACACCTGCCGCCGGTACCCGCGCATGCGGCTTCACTGGCCCGTCGCCTTATTATTGCGACCAAGAGTTGCGGCTAACGCCGCCTCGGACCTATGGCGTGGAAGTGCAATACCGTTTGAAATAGTAGTGAATTAGCGAGGGGTCGGAAGAATCCCAGATTGTCGATGTTGCAAGAGGCCCCTCAATTTCTGCGGGGCCTTTTTTTACAGTCGGGTCGAGGTTGGGCCATTCCTGATCGGAACAACAGCTGCGCCGCGTCAGTTTCTAAATGAGGGATCGATCCGATCCAGTCGACGCAACAATCCCGGCCATACCAGAAGGTGCGGGCCTTGGTTGTTGGAGACCATTCGCGCCTGTTCCATTGCCGTATCGATAATCCCTTGGGGAATGGGGATGAGTTCGCCTCCCCCGGCCAAAGCCCTCACTTGGATGGCGCAGGTGGCTTCGAACGTGTACATCAATTGAAATGCTTCAGCGACGCTTCGCCCCACGGTCAGCAGACCGTGATTGCGCAACATCAAAAAGCTTTTATTACCCATGTCTGCGACGAGGCGCGGCTTCTCATCGTCGCGCAGCGCGACGCCCTCGTAATCGTGATAAGCGAGGTTTTGCAGTACAAATATTGACTGTTGAGAGAGGGGCATGATCCCGCTTTTCTGCGCCGAGACAGCCACGCCGTTCAAGGTATGCGTATGCAGCACGCACTGGACATCGTGCCGCGCCCCATGGATGGCGCTGTGGATTACAAAGCCCGCAGGATTGATGGGCCACGGGCTCTCGGCGACCTTGTTGCCCTGCATGTCGATCTTGACCAGGCTCGAGGCCGTGATCTCGTCGAACATCATGCCGTACGGATTGATCAAAAAGTGATGTTCGGGACCGGGGACGCGGGCTGTTATATGCGTGAAAACCAAATCGTCCCAGTGAAAATGCGCGACCAGCCGATAGGCGGCTGCCAAGTCAACGCGCACGGCCCATTCTTCGGGGGAATAGCGCGCCGAAGCATCGCCCTCAGGAATGGATTTCAGCATGGCTTTCTCCTGTGAGCTCTACGGTAAGGGTTGGCCCGATTCTAATCCATCGGACAGCCCCCGACACGAGCCCGCTTACACGGCGCGCAACGCGGTGGCCACCGGCAGGCGGGCGGCGCGGATCGCGGGAAACAGTCCGCCAATGACGCCGATGACGCACGCCCAGATAATGCCGAGCGCCACCAGGCCGGGCGTCACCGCGAGATCGAATATGAGTTGCCCACCGAAGCCTCCCGCTAAGGTATCGACGGAATGGCCGTTAAACAGCAGCCACGCCATTAAGGCACCGCCCGCACCCCCGATCAACGCCAGAAGCAATGCCTCGACGAATACCGATACGACCACCGGCACCGGGCCGAAACCGATCGCGCGAAGCGTGGCTATTTCGCGAGAGCGCGTGCTTACCGCGGAGTACATGGTATTGAGGGCACCGAAGATGGCGCCAATCGCCATGATTCCGCCCACCACATAGGCAACAATCTTCAGAATCGAGCTAATCCGCGCCGATTGCTGTGTGCCAAAATCCTTTTCCGTCGAAACGTCGACTTGAAGCTGCGGATTGGTCGTAATGGCGTCCTTGAAAGTCTGAAATCCGCCTTGCGGGTCCAGCACGACCCACACGCTCTGTACGCCGTTGCCCCGCTGGTACGCAGAATTTAAGGTCTGCTTATCCGCGATAAGCTCGGAATCATGCCCACTGCCGCCGCCGTCAAAGGCGCCCACCACGGTCCAGGTTGCGCCGCGCAGATTTATTTGCGACCCGACATCGAGTCCCTTGTATAGACGCTGTGCCGATTTGCCCACGATCATCTCGGTCACGCCGGCGTGAAACACACGGCCGTTTGTGACCTTAATTTCAGGATGCACAGCGAATCCATCTGGCGTTAAACCGCGGAAGGGGGCGCTCGCATCTTCGCCGTCTTTTTTGGATAAATTCATGATCAACAAGGTTTCGGGCGAAGCCAAGGGACGCCCGTCGCTGCCTTTTTTGATGCCTGGAGAATCCGCAACGGCCAAGGCCGCATCGTTCATCAAGACGCTGACTAGCTCGGCGCTCGAACCGGTGCGCACGACAATTGCCCGGTTGTTAGGGCCGGTTTTCTGCAGCGTCCTGATGAATCCGGTCGACATGGCGAGCACCGAAATCAACACGGCGACCACCCCCGCAATACCGATGACGACCACCGAGGAAGTTCCAATCCTTTGCGGCAGGCTGCGAAGGTTCATGGCGGACACCGCAGCTATTTGGGTGATGGCGCTCATGGGCTTTGATTATCGACCCGCGAGCGCGTCGACGATGTTGAGCCGTTGGGCGCGAAAGGCCGGCGGCAGTCCGCTAATGATGGCCAGTGCTATTGCGATTGCGAAGCCTGCGATGACGACAATCGGCACCAACGTGGTGGGGCCCAGCACAGCGCCTACCGCTTTCATCGCACCGGCCGACAGCGCCAGCCCAACGGCTGCGGCGAATAGGCAAAGCATCAACGACTCGACCAGCACCAGCATTGAAATCGTTGCGCCGGAAAATCCGAGTGTTTTCAACACCGCCAGCTCGGGAATACGCTCACGAACGGATTGCATCATGGTATTGGCGGTGAGAAACAACAGCGTAAACATCACCGCACCCACAATGGAATTGGCAATAAAATTGATGTCCGCCAGTTGCTTGAGCTGCGACTGAATAGCGGCGTTCTCGGATTGCGTACGCGTTTCGTCGGGTGAGTTCTCCGATAATTTGTCGATCTTCGATGAAATCACGGCACCGTGCGCCGGGTCGTCGATCTGGACGATGAATTGATGCACCCTATGGTTATCGAACTTGCGCGCTTCGTCCCAGTAGTCGTAGTTAATCCAGAAGGCACTGCCGAGGGGCGACCTTTCAAATTGAGGCGTAGGGTCAAATATCCCGACGATGTCGAAGGCCCAGTTATTGCTGCCGTCGTTGTTGGTCCAGATCGTGGTTCCCACGGGAACTTTATCGCCGACTTTCCAGCCATATTTCTTCGCCAAGGGCCGGCCAATGAGCGCGCCAGGACGCGTGGTCTTCATGGCCTCGATGTGTGCCGGCGTAATCTTGAGTTCCGGGTACACCACCGCCAGGTTATCGACGTTGGTTGCGAATGCGGGAATAGGATTCTTAGCATCCTGAAAGTAGCCGCCGAAAAAGCTCAAGTGCGCGATCGTGCGTACACCTTGCACAGTCTGCATCCTGTCCATCATTGCGGCAGGCATCGAGCTCACCGCGCTCATGCGACTGGTCGTCCATAGCCGATTGTTGCTCTTGTCGCCGAGGCCCGCCTTGATCCCCTGATTAATTCCCTGCAGCAGTCCAAACAGCAAAAACGCCACGACGATGGACAGCATGGTGAGGATAGTGCGTGTCTTCTTGCGCCACAGTCCCGCCCAGATGAGCATGAAATATTTCACGCTGCCGCGCTGCGCACAGGCGCATCCATGAGCCGGCCCTTATCGACGTGTAGGGTGCGGGATGCATGATCGGCCGCAAGCGGATCATGAGTCACCATGATGATGGTCTTTCCCTGCTCTCGGTTAAGCGTCTGCAGCAGTCGCAATATTTCCTCCGCGTTCTCGCGATCGAGATCCCCCGTGGGCTCATCGCATACCAAAAGCGTAGGGTCCGCCACCAGCGCGCGCGCAATGGAGACGCGTTGTTGCTGTCCGCCTGATAATTCGCTGGGTTTGTGAGTCGCGCGGTCGGCAAGACCGACGAGTTCCAGCACCGCGCGCACGTTTTGCTTGCGTTGCGAGGAGGACAGATTGGTCAATAGAAGCGGCACCTCGACGTTGCGCGCGGCAGTGAGCACAGGTAACAAGTTATAGAATTGGAAAACAAATCCAATGTGCCGGGCACGCCATTTGGCCAGCTTGCCGCCGGGCAGCTTGTCAATGCGCTCTCCGGCGACCGTGACTTCTCCTTCGGTTGGCTGATCCAGGCCCGCAATCAGATTGAGAAGCGTGGTTTTTCCGGAGCCCGATGGCCCCATCAATGCGAGAAACTCGCCTTGCTCGATCGCGAGGTTAACGCCGTGCAGGACCTCGACGGATTGCTTGCCTCGCTGATATCGCTTGACGACATTGTTCAGAGAAACCAGGTTGCTCATCGGTGCTCCTTACTGTTTTTCAATATGTACGCGGGCGCCGTCGCTCAGCTTACTCAAGTCGCCGAGCGCTACCGTATTGCCCGGTTCCAGCCCCGCGACAATGATTTGACCGGAACTCGTTTTCCCGCCCAGTCGAACGGCGCGGCGCTCCACAATCGAGCCGTGAACAACGTACACGATGCTAATGTCACCGCTCGTTACAACTGCGTCGGTCGGAACGATCACGCCCGGCGCACCGTTCTTGTCGGTTCCAGACGTGCTCGATTGATTCTCGCCCAAAAACGCGACGCGGGCACCCATTTCCGGAATGATGCGGGGATCTTTTTGCTTGATCGCGATGCGTACCTTTACCGTAGCTTTCGCCCTATCGGCAGTGGGAATCATGGCAATGACGGATCCTGGAATATCCCAGTCCGGATAGGCATTCAATTTGATGGTGACGGGCTGCTGCGGACGCACCCGATTGATGAAGTTCTCGCTGACGTCGACCTCTACTTCGAGCGAATCCATATCGACGATGGTGCCAATACCCGTACGAGTGAAGCCTCCGCCCGCGGACATCGGCGACACCATCTCACCGGGCTGCGCGGCTTTTTCGGTGACGATTCCGGCGAATGGCGCTCGAATCACGGTATCGTCAAGATTGCGTTGCGCCACTTCCACCCCTGCCCGCGCAGCCTCTAGTCCCCGCTGGGCGATCAGCAGATTATTTCGGGCTACATTGAATTGAGCACGAGATTCGTCAAAACTTTGCGCGCTGATCACGGCTGCGGATTTTTGCTTCTCGCTGCGCGCAAATATGGGCTTCGCATCATCGAAGGCAGTCTGAGCGGAATCCACGTTGGCTTCGGCCTGTTGGAGTTGAGCTCGGCTCTGCGCCAACGATGCCCTCCAGTTGGCATCATCCAGCCGTGCGATCACTTCTCCGGCCTCGACGCGCTGGCCTTCCTCAAGCATGACTGCGACGATTTTCCCCGTCACTTTGGAGGAAACAGTCGCGCGCCGGCGCGCCACAATATAGCCGGAGGCATCGAGTAGCGAGGCAGCGGCGCTGGTCTTTGCGCCGCCCGGCAGCGACTGTGCGACGGCGGTTGTGATCGGTAGCCCAGTGGGGCGCGATAGGTACCAAGTACCGAACGCGGCCAGGACGAGCGCGGCAGCCGCAATCCACCATTTGGCTTGTCCAGCCGCTGGAGGCTTGAGGGTGCGATCAATGCGCAGCTGATTCAGGAGCGCCGCTTTGTCCGCTCCGATGGTTCGGTCGCCGAGATCGCTCATCGCCTCGTTTCGTTCCCTTTAGAGTCTGTCGGCCGATTCCAGTCCCGCCGGCTGTCGCCTGCAGCGTCTGCGCTATCAAACTGGAACATCCGGTGAGTATTTCAAGCCCTCGAACGGCGGGCCTTTGCGCGCATTCTAGACGAATGCATGTCTCCTGGCTAAGTCCTAACCGATCCGCAACGGTGCCGCCGCCCTGATATATCCTGCCCGCCGGGCGCGCCGCATGGCATGATCCTTTACGCATCGGCAAGGGAGGGGAGACTCATGGTGCTAGGTCGAAACGTCGCGTGGGTGGTGTCGGTAGCGCTATTGGCGGCAAGCCACGGGGCACAGTCCGCAGCGCATTCAGGCAAGGCCGCTGCAGCGAGCGAACCTTCGCAATCTGCTCCGGAACCGTTGGGATTCTCGGCGGAGCGCCTCCGCAGACTCGACGCTGCCATGCAGTCCCTGGTCGACAACAAGAAACTTGCCGGATTGGTCACCATGCTCGCGCGGCACGGAAAAATTATTGAAGAAAAGAGCTATGGCTACGCCGATGTCGCAAGCGGGAAACCGATGCAGAAAGACACCATCGTGCGAATTTACTCCATGACCAAGCCAATCACTGGCGTTGCGATGATGATGTTGTACGAAGAGGGGAAATGGAAACCGAGCGATCCAATATCGCGTTACATTCCGGAATTTCGCGATTTGAAAGTGTATTCAGGGCTCGATAAGGACGGGAAGCCTACGCTCGCCAACCCTTCGCATGCCCCGACCATGGGCGAACTGATGTCGCATAGCGCAGGATTCACCTACGGGTTCTTTGGGTCGACGCCTGTTGATAAGCTCTACCAAGAAGCGCAGCTCCTCAACGCACCGACATTGCAGGAGTTTATCGAGCGCGTCGCGAAACTTCCTTTGCTATATCAACCGGGAGAGGGATGGGTTTACAGCATCTCGGTCGATATCCAAGGTTATTTGGTCGAAAAGCTCTCCGGCAAGCCGTTTGCGGATTTTCTCCGTGAACGAATTTTCTCGCCGCTGGGAATTAAGGACACGGGCTTCTACGTGCCCGCGGAAAATCTCGATCGGGTTGCAAGCATCTATCAAGGCGACGTCACCGCAGGTGCAACAGCCATGCCGAGGGATCCGGGGATCAGCCAACCTCCGGGCATGCCTTCGGGCGGCGGCGGTCTCTATTCCACCGCGTCGGACTATCTGCGTTTTGCACAAATGGTGCTCAATGGCGGCGAATTGAATGGCGTACGCCTTCTTGCGCCGAGCTCGATTGAACTGATGCGCACGAATCATCTGTCAGAGGATGTCAAGAATGCAAAAAAATTCGGGATAGGTCTTTATCAGATTCAGCCGGGATTGGGCTTTGGCTACGATTTTGCGATTCTGGAAGAGCCCCTAAAACTGGGCAGCACAGCGGGTAAGGGTACTTTTCTGTGGGACGGCCTCGCTGCCACGTGGTTCTGGATTGACCCTGCCAATGACCTGCTTTTTATCGGCATGGTGCAACGTTGGCTCATGGCCCCGGGCGCGCCGGATTTGGAGAATTTGACGCGAGCATTGACGTACCAAGCGCTCGTCAATCCGAATAAATAAAGCAAAACTTAAATTCTAACGTTAGGAACTTTATGAAAAGATCATTCCTTGCCGCGGTCGCGGCGTGCAGCATTCTGTTTGGCAGCGTCTCGGGGGCGGCAGCCGGCCTCTCAGCGCAGGACACGATCGACATTCAACAACTCTACGCGCGATACAACATCGCAATTGATAGCGGCGATGCCCAAGGCTGGGCCGCGACGTTTACGCCGGACGGAGTTTTCAACACCATCAGCGGTCATGATGCGCTTGCGGATTTCGTCAAAACTTGGCGAGAAAAGCTCAATGGCGTATCGCGGCGCCATTGGAACAACAACCTGCAGTTGACCGGCAATTCGAAGGAAGCTTCGGGATTTGTGTTCTTAATGTTGATCGATATCAGTACCAAGCCGATTAGTATCGTGGGTACCGCAACCTATACAGATAGCCTCATAAAGACCAAGGATGGGTGGCGCTTCACGAAGCGCACTACGAAAGGCGATGTCCCGCCGGCGCCGCCCGCAGGCGATGGCGCGTGACTCACGCATGGCGAAACGCTTGGCTGTTGGGCTCGCGATGATACCAACGATAGTTGCTTGCGTGACCTCAAGCCAAACGCTCACGGGCTCGCCGCGCGCGCCCTTGCCTGCGACGGAAGTGCGGGTCTATACCCAGGCCCCGCCACATTTCGAGGAAATTGCGGTTCTGAGTGCGGCAAGTAAATCGGTGTCGAGCGCCGGTGGTGAGCGCGCCATCGAAAAAATGATCGAAACCATGAAGGCCGAGGCTGCTCGCTTAGGAGCAAACGGGTTGTTATTGGAGGATTTCTCCGACTCGAACGGCCTGTCGCTGGGAACGGGCGCGGGAACCGAAACTGATACGCACAACGCTTCCATCAATCTGAATATTGGAGTGTTGCTAGGCGTGGTGAGAAAGGAGGCGCAGGCGAGGGCAATATTCGTGGCGCCGGAGCGCCGCAACAACTAGTCGCGTATGACGCAGGGCGGTGGCGTACCGTCCCGGCACAGGGTAGGGCCCTCATTGCGCGGTGTCGCGCCTTCGCTGTCCTCGTGGGGGATGCCCCCGCCACTGCCCAGGCAACCGGAGACGCACGCGGCGAGCAACACAATGATGAGTAACTTCACGGGCCAATCCTTTGCACGGGTGCATTTCGCAGCACGCCAGGAATCATGCACCGCGAACGTTGCTCGGTATAGTGGCCCGCCACGGCAGTGAGAGTCAGCTAACGTCCTACAACAAGCTATGCGCAGACACATCCCCGCACCAGCCGTGCAACTGATAAGAGCCGTGTCCGAAGAGGAAGCCGCGCTGCAAAATCTTATCCAGCTCTACACTCATGATTTCTCTGAACTTTGGGCCGGAACCGCACGAGGAGATCTCAATTCCCTAGGGAGGTTCCAAGACTACCCGCTGGAGAACTATTGGCGTGATCCGCAGTGGATGGCGTTTTTCATTTGGCGCAGCGGCGTGATGGCCGGTTTCTGCCTCGTTAATGATCAGATTCATTCCGGACAATCCGCGGACCGCAGCATCGGAGAGTTTTTTATTCTCCGCAAGCATCGAGGGCAGGGCGTGGGTGGCCACGCGGCCCACCAGATTTTCGCGGCGTGCCCCGGCTCATGGGAGATCGCGGTGGCGCGGAAGAACGTTAAAGCTCGCGAATTTTGGCGCACGACGATCCAACGTGGTGCAGCCGCCTCAGGTTTCCGAGAGCTCGACATTCAGAATGAGAACTGGGACGGTCCCGCCTTTCAATTTAACTGGGGCGTTTAGTTCAAGCGTACGTATCGATAATCGGCATTCTCGCGCTCAAGGCAGAAAGGTCCTGTGTGCGAGCGTATGCATTCGCTGCGCTGAGCGAGAACCCGCCGGTGGTTAAAGCGGCCGAACGGCTCGTGTTAGAAGAACGCAACAGGATGGTGTTGTCGGCTGGGGTCGCAACAATCGTCCGGTGGGATGGCAATTTTTGCGCGAGATCGCGCCGCGGGACAGATTCTCCCGCCAATATCAGCGTCTGCTTTTCGGAGTCAATTCTCACGGCGGTATACAAGCACTCATTGCTTCCGTGGTTGAACTTTACCAGAGCCGGAGGGCTCGCAATGAGGTACCGCGCCCGACGTTGGGAAAGAGGCGGTCGCCTTTAGCGCTGATCTACATAACCTGATATAAAACAATATCTTGCAGATCTATTGTCATCTGTAATCTCGGAATCCTAGGACGCATCTGCGCTAGAGGGCAACCAGACGGCCGTATGGCTAATTTGCCCTAAAGACGGGCCGCCACCGGGTTCGCCAATCGCGATATAGAACACCTCAGGACGAGTTCGTGATGGCCTGGGCAGGAGCTTGATGAAGAAACTGGTCGAACTCTTGCCCCTGGGAAAGGACTGCGTGACCTTCGCTTGATCAACATAGTCCACGCCGGGTTGCGCTGAGGCCGCCTCAGTCCACCATACAAAAGGACTGTCGCGACGTGTTGGACGGGTGCGGTGCACACGAATTTCCGCAAAATGCTCACCTGGCCGAGCTTCATATTCCCTCACCGATACTGCAAGCGGGACCCTCGCAGCGGTACCTTTTGGGTGGCTGTCGCCTGGCTTCGATTTACTCGAAGGCGGCGGCTCGTTGGCTGGTACTACGGCGCCGCCCGACACGGAATTCATCACCCCCGTTTCGCTGGTGCCCAAGCCAGCGGAGGGTTCCTCGGGTCCATTGTGGTTTTCAGCAACTGCCGAGGAATGCGCATTGCTTCCTGGCTCTTCGCGCTGCTCTTTGCGTACGTACAAAACCGACGCGGCGACTGTCGTGGCCAGCAGAGCTAAAATGGCAGTACTCCTGAAAAGCAGTCCAGGCCGACGGTTGTTCGCTCGCACGGGCTTGAGCTGGGCGGCGCCGGGTAGTGCCTGAGGAGTGTCGCCACCGGGGCTCAATCGGATTGCCCAGTCGCGCACCGAGATTGACCGGCCGCCGCGATGCCACGCCAAACCTTTGGCGAGCATCTTCCATTGCCTGCCGCTCAAATCCGACGGCCGTGTGGCAATCACAGCAAAATCTCGCGCTTCGGTGGCACGCCGGCGTTGAAAAGGATGCTGTCCCGAAAGTAGCTCGTAGCTGATGCAGGCGAGCGAATATAGGTCGTCACGGGGGTCAGCTGTGCGTCCCGCTAGCACCTCACACGATGCGTAGGCAGGAGTCGCTGACCCAGACGGTTTCGCCTCTCGGTCGTTAGTTTCCGGTTTGCTTGAAACGCTGGAAGCGCCAAAATCAAGTATGCGGACCTCGCCGGCGTGGGTGACGATGATATTTTGCGGCTTAAGATCGCCGTGAGTAACGCCGCGGCCATGGGCATGCTCTAGTCCCGAGGCGATCTGCCGTATGATCGCCCACGCGTGAGGCCGATGCATGGGCTGTGCTTGGAATCTCGCGAGTACGCTGCTGAGCAACTCGCCCTCGAGCAATTCCATCGTGAAAAAATCCAAGTCCCCGTCCCGGTCCAGTTCGAAGACATTGACGATATTTCGGTGCGACAACATCTGCGCGCAGTACAGTTCGCGCCGCAACGATTCAACCATTTCCTCCCGGTCTTTGAACCTGCCGTGAAGGATCTTTATGGCTACATATTGCAGTTCGGCGGGAAGGCTGGAGCGATACTTGTCCAGGGCCTTATACACGGTGCCCTTGCCCCCGCTGCCAAGCCTTTTCTCAATAACATATCGATTACGGAGTACGCGGCCGATTTCGATGGGCGCCGGCCGCTCGCCGAAAGCAGCCGGGGCACTCGCGGTATCTTCATCCCTCTGTATGATTGGCAGCTCTATCGTGGGGCTTTCATTGATGCTCGGGGCATCATCGGCCATCGATTCCAAAAAGCGAACATTGCCGGACGAGAATTGGCCGTCGCTTTCCAGGCGCGAAACCACGGCCATGAGTTTGGGCCTGGACTTCGGTGAAAGGCGAAGCTCCACGGCGATGGCATCGGTGAGTTCGTCTTCGCTGAATTTGCCGCGCACAATCTCGACAAACTCGAGGTCGTCCGTGTCGCCGACGACGAGGGCGTCGAAGCACTGTTGCAATTCAACTTTCTGCTCAGCCGCCATATCGGCGAGGTCGGCGCGTTCGTTCATAGGCAACTTTTCTTTCCAACCCGAATGCAAACCTTCAACGTCAGCCCGCGAGGCTGCGTATCAATATGTGGTTGTAGAGTCCCGATGTATGTCAGAAAACGCCGCATTCACGGCACGCTCTTTGATCACAAGTACAGCAGGACCGAGCCAACCCGCCCCGGGTGGGCCTTTCGCAACGTGACGCACACCCCGCGAATTTTGACGTGAGGTGAAGCGATCGATAAGCTGCAACCGTATGAACCCACTTCGATTCTTCGCCATTATCGCATTATGTAGTTCTGTCGCAAAATCCCGACTAAATTAAGCATGCCGCTATATCGCGTCCGTAACAGCACGTATATCCGCCAGACCAGCGTGCACCTTCCAACTTGCGGTTTCGTTCAATGGGGTGACACGCCCGGTCGTCATCGTTCCGGCGACGAGCTGTTCGAGCGAGAGGAAATAGACGCCCCCAAATTGTGCTCCGATCTCGAAATGGAGCAGACCCAGACGTTGCCTCGACGACTGTATAGAATTTGTAAGTGCGCAGGCGGAGAATCTTGGGAGCCTGATTAGGGCTCGATGCGGGCGACGCGAATGGATTATGTTTAGAGGTTTCGAGATCCTTTTCAGGTCATCTGGAACCAATCGATCCTACGGCACCCGGGCCCATCGTAATCGCCCCCCCGCGTGACCGCACGAGGGCCGACGTCAATCTGTCATCGACGCATGTCGAAATCGCTCCCCCTTATACGTCGTCATTGTCATACGGGCAATCGCAGAGCGTTAAGGAGCATATCGATGAAAGTCATGGTGTTGGTCAAAGCCAGCGTTGAGAGTGAAGCGGGGATCATGCCGAGCAAGTCACTATTGACCGCGATGGGCGAGTTCAATGCGGAGCTCGTCAGGGCGGGCGTAATGTTGGCCGGTGAGGGCCTCCATCCAAGCTTCCGCGGCAAGCGCGTACAGTTTTCGGGCAAAGACCGGGTTGTGCTGGACGGACCATTTACCGAGACCAAGGAGTTGGTGGCTGGTTTCTGGCTTTGGCAGGTAAAGTCCCTTGATGAAGCCGTGGAATGGGTCAGGCGTTGTCCCAATCCCCATCCGGGCTCGGCCGATCCCGTGATCGAGATTCGGCCGCTGTTTGAGGCGGCGGATTTTGGTGTCGAGCTCAGCCCAGAGCTGCGCGCGCAGGAAGACCGTCAACGAAACCAGATGCAGAGTTCCACCGACCGTTGAAGGACTCCGAGGGTTCGCTTTGCGTCATAATCGGTATCGGTATAAGCAACGGAGATCCAGCGTGGCGTATGCATTGCTGATAGTGGAACCGACCGGTCAACGTCAGGCAAGGACCGAGGCGGAGGGGCGTGATCTGTACGATCGCATGCTCCGTTTCAGCGCTGACCTTAAGGCCCGCGGACTCCTGACGCTGTCGCAGTCGCTGGTGTCGGATCGCGAGGCGTCGCGTGTGCGCGTGCAGCAGAATAAGACCATCATCGTTGATGGTCCCTTCGCGGAAGCCCGGGAAATGGTCGGGGGGTTCTTCCTGTTGAGCTGCGAGACGCGCGATCAAGCCATTGCGCTGGCTCAAGAATGTCCGGCGGCGACGTGGGCCACGGTCGAGGTGCGTGAACTCGGCCCGTGCTTCGTTTGACGTACAAGCGGTAGCTGCGATGACTGATCCGTCTGTCCATCGAACAATCGAGGCAGTGTGGCGCATGGAATCAGCCAAGATCATTGCGAAGTTGGCCCGAATGCTTCGTCAGGTCGGTCTCGCGGAGGAGTTCGCGCAGGATGCTTTAGTCAGCGCGCTGGAGCAGTGGCCAAAGGTTGGCGTCCCGGATAAACCGGGCGCGTGGCTCATG
The DNA here is from genome assembly GCA_036401515.1 of Steroidobacteraceae bacterium. Taxonomy (GTDB): domain Bacteria; phylum Pseudomonadota; class Gammaproteobacteria; order Steroidobacterales; family Steroidobacteraceae; genus Bog-1198. Next base: position 6,046 of record DASWUU010000043.1, on the reverse strand, counting down.
ACCACTGCGAAGAATCGAGCTCTGGACGAATTGCGCCGCCGCAAGCTCGCCCAAAGCAAGCACGAAGCGTTGTTGCACGAGACGCCGCTCCTCGGGTCAAGCGTAACGGACCCCGTGCAGGCCGCGGATGATGACATCGGCGATGACCTGCTGCGCTTGGTTTTCATCGCTTGCCATCCGGTGCTCTCGACGGAGGCGCGCACGGCGCTGACGCTGCGCTTGTTGGGAGGGCTCAGCACCGCGGAGATTGCCCGCGCCTTTCTGGTGCCCGAGGCGACAATAAGTCAGCGGATCGTGCGCGCGAAGCGAACACTCGCCGAAGCGCAGATTCCGTTTGAGGTGCCGGGGATCGAAGAACTCGCGGCGAGGCTTTTGTCAGTACTCGAAGTTATTTATCTCATCTTCAATGAAGGCTACGCCGCCACGGCCGGGGACGACTGGATGCGGCCGACGTTATGCGAGGAAGCGTTGCGATTGGGGAGGATTCTGGCCGAGTTGCTAGCTCAAGAATCCGAAGTGCACGGGCTTGTGGCATTGATGGAATTGCAAGCCTCGCGCATCGGCGCGCGGACCAATGCCGCCGGCGAGCCCATCTTGCTGCTGGTGCAGAACCGCGGGGCCTGGAATCAGTTGCTCATTCGGCGAGGCCTTGCGGCGCTCGAGCGCGCGCGCGCGGCTTTGGGTGCGCTTGGGCCTTACGCGCTTCAGGCCGCGATCGCCGCCTGTCACGCAAGGGCACTGACAGCAGAGGCCACGGACTGGAATCAAATCGTCGCGCTCTACGATGCGCTGGCGCAGCTTATCCCTTCGCCCGTCATCGATCTCAATCGTGCGGTCGCCGTGTCGATGGCGTTCGGGCCTGCGGCAGCCTTGGAAGTGGTGGACACACTGACGGATTCATCGCGGCTCAAGGACTACCATCTGCTCCCAAGCGTGCGCGGCGATTTGCTGGAAAAGCTTGGGCGGTTTGATGAAGCCCGAGCCGAGTTCTCGCGCGCCGCGGCCATGGCGCAAAACTCACGCGAGAGGACGTTGCTGCTCGGACGCGCCGCCTCTTGCGGCAGCCTGTCTCAGTAGCGGCCAATATCTTGAGCGCCGCGCACACGCTCGAGGCGGGGGAGGGCAGCGGCGGAAATCATGGTGTCATTTCTGGAGTGTAATAGTTCAAAAAAACGATGAAATCCATGATTTCCGCCATATCTTTACCCACATAGCGAATCGAATGAGCATCCGAGCGCTGCACCGAGCGTAGGTAGCTCACTATTTCAGCCGATGTGTAGCTCTTAAACGAAATTTCCAAAGTGATGGGGGTCTGAAGGACATAAGGTTTGCGCTGCTCCCGGTGCGAGACGGCCGATAGCACACCCTGATAGATTTGGTCGCACGCAGCGGCCGGCGTGATCGACTCCGCCGAATGAAATCCTAAGCTCTGTTTCGTGATCACCGACTCCATGTTTCCGAGCCGCATCGTGACCTCATTGATCGCTGCATCGTCCCCCGAAATGAAGACGACCGGAACCCCGAGGGCGCCGGCATACGCGGCATTTAATTCTGATTCGGTGACTGCAGTTCCGTTCAGCGCGACCCGCGTGAAATGAGCGCTCGAAATAGTGTGAGCGCGCACGCCTTTCGGATTCGTCGTGGAGGCGTGATAACCGACAAAAACAGCGGCGGCAAAGCTGGAATCAAGACCGGCCATCATTTCGCCGTGCCGCGGCCAGGAGCGAACGATTCGTACGTCCTTCGGGAATAGTTCGATCAGCAGGTTCTCGCCGTTGCCATGCGAATCGCTGACAACTACCTCCGTGGCACCCGCTCCCTTGGCGCCCCGGACCGCCGCAACCGCTTCATCCGTCATAAAGCGCCGGAATCGTTCGTACTCGAATCCGCCGGGGACCAATTGGTCCGCCGTGACTGCACCTGCCACTCCTTCCATATCCACCGAAATATAGACTTTGAGCGCCGCCTTTGGAGCCTTCGAATCAGCTGCGCAAGCTGCCGGAGGCATCGCGATCCCCCAAGTTCCGATGAGAGTGAAAACCGCAAGCCCAAGCCGCCGCGACCAACGCGGCCGGTTGACGACCATACCCAGTTGATCTGCAAACATGTTGCCCCGGCTCCTTGAACATCGGCGTATCAGGAAAGTATTGAAGGTGAGAATACTATGGGTTGGCCGGAGACCCAACGGCAACCAAGGTGTCCGAGCTATATCTCAGAAACGCTCGCAATTGCGAAAGCGTGAACTCGACGGCACAAATTGAGCTGGAAATGTGCTTTGGGTTCCGGTTTGCCTAGATGGGTTTCTGGATGATGGCGCGTATACATTGAATTTGGCCCGATGCTGGAACCCTTCACCCACCCGAAACTGCTCGATCACGTGTTCCGTTCGCGCGGCGCGATGTTAGCGCTGCTATCGGTGTTTAGGTTGCTCCCCAGCACCCTCCTTGAACACCGTCGCGGGTTGGCTGTGAAGACCTCGTCCTCCCGCCGGGAGCGGTCCGAGGACGAGGCGGTGATCAACGATGCCTACGGCTCCATGCGAGCCAGCAACCATGTCCGCAGCTGGAAGGTGTTGGTCAATTGGATAAAAGCCCGCGGCGATCAGCCTCAGGACTACGCCTGGCTTTGCGCCCGCATCGCCAGCTGGCCCGATCCGAGCTACATCACTCGTCTCACCGAAGGGCGCGTAGCGCGTCTTGTGGCTTTGAAGCGCACGGGCGAGGCGCTCGACGTGGTCGCACAGCGTTTGACCTTCGACCCGCGCTTTCGGCCCAAATCGGCCGCGGATACCCTGACCTTGGCGCAATTGGCGGCGCGCGGCGGCGGTGTGCCGCGGGTGGCACGGGCCTTGTTATCGGACTTCGCTGCCCGGTTCGAGGCGGATCCCCGCGTCGCGGTAGCAGGATCTCTGGCCCGACACCTGCGCTCGCAGGCACTCTCAAAAACGTTAAGCGCTCCGGCCGGTCAGGTCGCAGTGGGATAGTCACTCGTCCACTTGTCGTGCGTGGAGTAGGGTGACCGAATCTTAAGGATGACCGGTTAGGCGCAGTGGCACGAATGGCCACTGCGCCTTGCCGTAACGCCTATCAGTCGTCGCGACCGTGTCCAAACGACTGCACGAAGTTCCAGCCATCCGGCGTACCCAATCCGGTAGCGGGGTCCCAGCCAGGCCCGACTTTCAAGGTGGAGTCGGTCCCGAACGTGAGCACGAACCAGCGGGTGCTATGAGGGCTGTTGTATAGAGCGCTGTAGAACTCTGGCAGGCCCTGTAATGGCGCGGCCAAATCGTTAGCGCTGGCCGTGTAACTGCCGCTTGAGTCGGTGATTGTGCCGGTTACATTCGACTGCGAGGTCACCGCGTCGATGTCCGTAATCGCGTCGGACGACATTCGGTATAGATAAGGCGAGGCGAGGCCGAGCGGATGCCCTGCGCGCTGATTCGCGATCGCCCAGAGGGCCGAGAACATCGGCGTCGCCAGACTGGTGCCGCCGATCACTTCGATGGAAAGATCCCCCGCGAGATCAGCGGTGTAGATGATTTCAACTCCGGTATAAGGATCGGCGAGCCAGGAAATATCAGGTATCTTGCGGCGCGGCCCGCCCAGGCCCCTCTGATAATCGGGCAATGGATAGATGTCACTGGTGCCTCCACCACCACCGTACAGGAAGCCTTCGTTGAACGGAGGATCAATCGGTGGGTTACCAAGCGCCGCCGTGTCGGCAATCTCGGTTATGTTGTTACCCCATGCCGTCTGGAACGCGATGTGCTTGTTGGAGTTCAGCGCCGCACTGACGCCCCCGACCGCGGTGACATTCGGTGAACTAGCGGGCCACCCTACATCGTAATAGCCGAGCACTACGGCGTTATTGCCCGAATCGCCGGTCGCAAATTGCAGCGATATCCCCTTAGAACCGACGAGTTTGAACATCGCATCGGAGGGTATTTGATAGTCGGGATATAAACCGATCTCAGAACTTGACCAACTATTCGAGATTGCCACCACACCTGGCACCGACGCTGCAGTTAGAATTCCCGCGAACAAATCGTCAGTGCTGTTGGTCTTCGCGACGACCAGGACGATCTTCGCGCCTGGCGCAACGGAATGCACCCACTCCACATCGAGGGTGGTTTCCGTGGCCCAGCCGGCGTTTGCATCCGTCGAGAAATTAGACTCGGTCGGCGTGCCGATGACGGTGAGATTGGCCGGCGGTAGTCCCATAAACGCGGAGAAAGCCGCGAGGTCTTGAGCGACCGTAGTCGAGCCGTAGGCGTCGACGATGGCGACCGTTTCACCTGTTCCATCGAGACCCGCCTTATACAGGGGCTTCAAGTTATAGGCAGTCTGCACATCGCTCGGTTGATAGCCGCACGGCGGAAGCGTTCCGATTGTGGAATTCGTAATAGGCTGGCCATAACGGTTGCCTTGATAGGTTGCGGTAGCGCCGTTGCCGGTAAAGGTCACGCTGGTCGGCGGCAAGAAGCACTGCGCGGAAAAAAACAGCCCGTTCGGACCGGCGGCGGCGAGCGGGACCGCATCAGGGGGAAAGCCCTCCGCATCGGTCTGGCGCGCCACATTGGGCAGAGCCTTGCGGCCCAGCATATTGCGCGCAACGTTTGGCTTTGCCGTAAGACTCGACAATCCACTCACCGAGGCGACTAACGGCGCGATTTCTGCAGGAACCGTTGCCCTTGTTGGGGTGGCGCGAAAGGTCGTGTCTTTTGAGCGGTACTGGTGCATTTCGACGTGAAACGCCGACTGCACAAGCTCTGCTGTACCTGCGGCGCGGACGAACAGATTGTGCGCCCCGACGTCAGTGACCTTAAGGCCCCGTGACTGCAAGAAACGGCTCACGGCCTCGACGTTCGTCGCGGTGGGAGCAAGCTGCGTGTCGATCTGCGCATCAGAGAGAAACGGTGCTCCTTTATCGCGCTGCGCAGACAGCGCTCTGTCGAGTGAAGCTTCGTCGCGAAGCTTGAGCCACAACGTAATTTCGATCGGCGTCGAGCGGTCCACCGGTCCAAGATCAATCGAACGTTTGATGATCGGTGGTCCGCTACTGGCGTAGCGGGCACTGTCCGCGGCCGCGAGCGTCGCGCCGGCCAGCGCAGTACTTAGGGCAGTAACTGCTATTCCTCGAAACCAGCCGGGCGCGATAGCGTCGGCTTTTTGAAAGCGAGCGATTTCCTTCATGGGATCCCCTGACTGTTGTGATTAATTCGTCGTTGGCGAAAGTGTACTCTGTCTGTCTTCGTCCCTGCCATATGGCACAGAATTTTTTTACAGGAAATTCTGCGAAATGTTTTCGGCGCCGAAAAAACCATGCGATTGTAGGACTAAGCGAGTCGAACGCAATTGGCTAATCTGAAGGTGTGCCGCCGACGCAGTCCAACGGGCCGATATTATGTCGCCTCAACGATATCCAAGGTGCTTTCGATTAGCCCGCCGCGGTTCGGCTCCGTTCTCCATCAGGGTCGAGACTCGCTCGGCGAGGGTAGTCGCTTGAGTATGGGCGGTCGCACTAAGCTGCCACCGTCTGTTTGGTGTCACGCCTTTGTCATTAAATTTCGATCTCGTCGGCACCCGAGTGCGCGAGTCGGAGCCTGCGGCCCAGCAGAAAGGAGGTGTCACTTCTACGTCCGGAACAAGAAATGCTTGCTGCTCGTCGCGGCCAGCTGCAAGCCACGGAGCAACGCGGAGTCGCAGCAGCCCGCGATACAACGCGCACTGTTTTAGGAACACCCGCGCACTGTTTTAGGAAGACCGTAGTTGCGTTGCGATTAAAAACCAGCAGGGTGAGCGCAGCAGCGCGGACAGAGCTGTGAGTAGATAAGCACACACCTTCTGATGCGCTGCGGCTAAGAGACGGGACGCGCATAGCGCCCTCGGGATTCTTGAAAAAATCTGCAAAAAAACTTGACACGCGACTAGATCAGGCTCAGTTTCAGTTTATCGCAATAAGTAAAAAGTCGGGCGAGCGAAGAAGAAGTACAGGAGAATTTACCGGCCGAGGAGAACATCGTGGCGAAGGACTGCGTATTCCGCGT
>DASWUU010000042.1:0-4400 GCA_036401515.1 Steroidobacteraceae bacterium | reverse complement strand
CTGCCGCCGTTAGGCGCGGTGGCGACCCCAAGCGCCGCGGCGACCGATTTCACCATCGCCCCGGATAAAGGGCCGACCGCCCTCGCGGATGTGTTGGGACCGCCGCCTGCACTCAGCGACGGCGGTCACGCTGTCGGGGCTGCAAGCAATGCGCACAGCGTGGGGCCCAATGGACAGCCCCTGAAGACGCCGGCGGAACTCGCCATGGAACGGCGACTCACGCCCTCCGTATTTTTACGCTCGAGCGAGGGGGCGCCAGCGAGCGCATCCATGGTTTCCCCAGCAAGCCTGAGCGCAGCGGCGCCGCAGGGAACTGGCGGAGTCAATGGGGAGCGTAGCCAGATCGAGAACTATATGCCGCCCACCGCGATGGCATCCACTCGCGCGCAAGTGCTTGCGACCCAGCGCTTCATCATTCCGAAGGGCAACTTTTTGGACTGTACACTGGAGACCGCTATAAATTCCGAACTTCCCGGGATGACGACCTGCATCACGGCATTCGACATCTTCGGCGCCGACGGCAAGGTCATCTTGCTGGAACGCGGCAGCAAGCTCGTGGGTGAGACGCGCGGTCAGGTGGCGCAGGGGATGAGTCGGCTTTTCATTTTATGGTCGCAGGTGCGTACCCCCACCGGCGTGGTGGTGCAATTGGATTCACCAGGGACGGATGAACTGGGCCGATCCGGCGTCACGGGGTCAGTGAACAATCATTTCTGGGCACGTTTCGGCGCAGCGCTTTTGGTCTCGGTGATCGATGGGGTTATTCAAGGCGCTGCCACAAGGCAAGAAAGCACCGGATCAACGCTGATCATTAACCCGCAAGGCGGCCAACAGGTCACGGATGACATCCTACGCAACACCATCAATATTCCGCCCACCATCGGTATCAATCAGGGTGCGCGAGTGCAGGTGATTGTCGCGCGCGATGTGGATTTCCGCTCCGTTTATGAGCTTAAAATTGCCGCTACCCAATAATATCGTTCCGCTGCGCGAGGGGCCTGCAGCCTTTCAAGCTGAGGATGTCTCCTCATTGACCCACACTTTAAGTCCGCTGCGTCCGATTCTGGATGATCCACGCGTCACGGAGGTGTGCATCAACCGACCCACCGAAGGTTTTATTCAGACCTATGACGGCTGGCAGCGCGAATTTCTGCCCTTTGCCGATTTCTCCTGGTGCCGGGATTTTGCCAAACTCGTGGGCAGTGCCACCAAGCAGCGAGTAGATGAGGTCAATCCCATCCTGTCGGCGACGTTGCCCACGTTCGAGCGCGTGCAATTCGTCATGCCGCCGGCGACGCTCGCGAAACAGGTATCGATCACCATACGGCGTCCGAGTTCAAAAGTTCGCACCTTGGACGAACTCGCCGCGGGAGGCCTGTTTGCCGACTGCTTGGAGGCCTGCGAAGAATTCGATCCCGGCGAGCGTGAGTTATTGGCCCTAAAGACTCGCCATGACTATCCGGCCTTCATTCGCTTAGCGGTGCAGCTCAAGAAAAACATCATCGTCTCCGGCAGCACCGGGACGGGTAAGACCGCCACCACCAACGCACTAATCTTGGAAGTCCCAGACGGCGAGCGGCTCATCACCATCGAGGATGCGGAGGAGTTGGTGCTACCGCGGCATCCCAATCACGTGCGATTGCTCTATTCCAAAGGCGCTCAAGGGCTCGCCAAGGTAACCCCGAAGATATTGCTGGAATCGTGTTTGCGGATGCGCCCCGACCGCGTTTTCTTAAGCGAGTTGCGTGGCGATGAAGCCTTTGACTACTTGCGCGTGATCGCCGCACACCCGGGCTCCATCACCAGCGTGCATGGCTCGACGGCACGCCTGGCCCTTGTGCAAATAATGCTCCTGGTCAAGCAGTCAGAGGCGGGGCAGTCTCTGCAAACGAGTGATGTGTGGAGCTTGCTCTATTCCCTTGTCGATGTGGTGATGCAATTCGGGTTTGACGGCCAGCGTCGCTTCGTCAAGGAGGTGTGGTATGACCCCAGCGCCAAGCGTCGGGCACACGCCTAGCTCGTTCAAATACGCGATTCTCGCAATCTTAGGCGTTGCGGGCGCATTGTACTTAAGCGCCTATTTCTTCCTGCTGTTCTTGAAGCTCTCGCCGCTCCAGGCCAATCCCTTGACCATTCCGCGTTATGCCTACTACTACTGGGAGAAGCCAGAGGTCCGCTCACGGCTCCTGGGCGCCACGGGTTTAGGGGCGCTGCTCGTCGGAGGATTGGCGTTGGCGCTGCTGCTGCCCAATCGGCGCACATTGCATGGCAACGCGCGCTTTGCCACCGCGGGCGCGATGCGCAAGGCCGGACTCTTTTCCGATCACGGCATCATCTTAGGCAAATATCGCCGACGCTATCTCATGTTACCCGGACAAACGGGCGTGATCTTAGCCGCACGGCCGCGCTCGTGGAAGGGCGTGTCGTGCGTGATCCCAAACCTGCTTAATTGGAGCGGTTCGAGCTTGACCCTGGATCCAAAGATCGAGAACTATACCGTGACGGCGGGCTATCGCTCGCTCTTTGATGAGGTGTATCTCTTTAATCCCTTCGCGACCGATGGTCGGACGTCGCGCTGGAACATGCTCACCTACGTCTCGGACAACCCCTATCTTCGGATCGATGACGTGCAACGCATCGCCACCATGCTCTTCCAAGAAGTGCCGGGTGCGGATCCTTTTTGGGTGAAGTCCGCGCGTTCGCTCTTCGTCGGTATTGCGCTCTATTTATTCGAGCGACGCGACTACGAACGTGCTTATAACGCCGATCCGACCCACAGCGAGAAAATGATCGAGGTGCCCGTGACGGTGGGCGAAGTGCTGCGGCAAGGCATGGCTTCGGACGAGGAGGGCTTTAGCAAGCACTGGAAGCGCATCGTCGAGGGCTGGGCCGCACTGGGCAAGCCCTTATCGCCACAGTGCACGTCCCTTATCATGGATGTGGTGGACCTGGCCACCCAGACCGCCTCGAGTGTACGAAAGACTTTGACGAGTCAATTGGACTTGTGGATGAATCCGCTCCTCGATATGGCCACTGCCGAGAGCGACTTTGACCTTCGCGACCTGCGCAAGAAAAGAATCTCGATTTACTTAGGGATCAAGCCGCGCGATTTTGAGCGCCTGCAGAGCGTGATGAACGTATTCTTCCAGCAGGCGATCGGTGAGCAAACGGCGGAACTGCCGGAGCACAACCCGGAGCTTAAACATCAGCTGCTGGTGATCCTGGATGAGTTCACGGCGGTGGGGCGCATCCCGATTTTGCTGAATTCCATTGCCTTCGTGCCGGGCTACAACGTGCGCACCCTGATGATCATTCAGACCCCGTCGCAGCTCGATGAGGTGTATGGGCAAAACGGCAAGAAGATCATGCTCAAGACCTTGGGCGCCCGGATCGTCTTTGCGCCCAATGACATGGAAGATGCGCGAAGCATCAGCGAGGAATTGGGTTACACCACAGTGAAATCGCGCTCGCGCAATGTGCCGGGAGTAGGCGGGGGACGCAATCGAAGTCCCAGCACCAATATCAGCGATCAAAAACGTGCCTTGATGCTGCCGCAGGAGATCAAGGAGATGCCCACCGACCGCGAACTCGTGTTCGTGGAGAACCTGCTGCCGATCAAGTGCCACAAGATCAAGTACTTCGAAGATAAGATCTTCAAGTCTCGCCTGCTGCCGGCCCCGGGTATAGCGAAGCAGGATGTCTCGAACTACTCCGGAAACCGCACCGATGATCACTTTGCCATGTGGCAACAGCTCATCCAGCGGCCTCTGTCCACCCGCGCCCCGGCGACAACCGAGTCCGCCAAGAGCGCACCGCTCGCTTCAACAGCCCCGGCCACCGAGTTCTCGCTCGATTTCAGCACGGTTCAAATACCGGAGGGTCGCTACATGTCGGAGCCTGAGATCGATGCGGCGGTGAATTCCTTTTTAGACGAGCTTGAGTCGGCTTGAAGCAGCAAAGCCCAGGCCGCTCGGGAGACCAAAGATGGTGAAGAGCTTAACCCAAACCGGCGTCATGCAAGTTAACGGTGCGTGGGCGACCAGCCTCAAGTACGAGTCCGAAGTGTTGGGCGCCCGAGCAGGCACGGTCGACCTTCGATTCATGCAGGGGCGCTCCGAGGTGGCCCGCGTGTCGCTGCTCGTTGAGGAACTAGCCGAGGTAATCGGGGATCGTAATGCGGCCAGCATCGCGCGTCATCTCGCGACCGATGCGGATAAATACTTGGCGGTTGTAAAAGGAGAACTGCGGGGTACGCGACTTCAGTATCAGGCCGTGCGTCTCGAAGAGAATGCCATCGAACAGGCGCGCTTGAAAATGAACGACGCGAATCTTGAGGGTCCGACTGCTTCCGCGAACCCCGCGGAAGTGGTAACGACGGCACCATCGAGCAAGGCCGAGAA
>DASWUU010000041.1:0-4962 GCA_036401515.1 Steroidobacteraceae bacterium | reverse complement strand
GCAATCTGCTGCTGCACTTGGTTGTTAAGCGCAGTACGATCCGAGGCGCTGTTCGAGCCGTTGGCCGCTTCGACGGCCAGGGTGCGAATGCTCTGCAGGTTGTTGACGATGGTGTTGAGCGCGCCCGCGGTGGTTTGCGCTTCCGACACGGCATCGTTCGCATTGCTGACGGCTTGATTGGTGCCGTTGATCTGCGTGGTGAATTGTTGGCTGATCGCGAGGCCTGCGGCATCGTCCGAGGCGCTGTTGATGCGCAAACCCGAAGACAGGCGCTGTAAGGCCTGCGACAACGACGCTTGCGAACCCGCCAGATTGTTCTGGGCGTTCAGCGAATTGATGTTGGTATTTAGAACTAATGACATTTAAGCACTCCTGAAAGTTTAACCACCGGCCCTTCTTAGGCCCTATGTGTTCACTTTGCCCACTGCGGGCGGACCGGTGACACATTCAAAGTGTTTATCGGACGGGCGGTGCGGTTCTTGAGCCGTCGCGATGTTTTCAGCCTTAGCTTTTGTTTGCGCCAAGTCGCAGAATTGGCGAATTGAATTTGACACTTGGAATCGGCTGGGCGTCAGGGCGGTTCACCCTGTCGAGACTCTTATCGGCCGGGAAACGCCAATTTGGAGTACAATTAGGCCTGTAACCCGCCACTCCTTGAAATAGCGTGAAATCCGTCAAACGCAAAAGCCCGAAAGTGGGCTTTGTCAGCTTAGGCTGTCCCAAAGCACTGGTCGATTCCGAACGTATCCTGACGCGCTTGCGCGCCGAAGGCTACGAGGTGGCGGCCAGTTATGGCGCGGCCGATCTTGTGCTGGTCAATACCTGCGGCTTCATCGATGCAGCAGTGGATGAGTCGCTGGACGCGATCGGCGAAGCACTGGCGGAAAATGGCAAGGTCATCGTGACGGGGTGCTTAGGCGCCCAGCCGCAAAAAATCTTGGACCGTCATCCGCAGGTGCTGAAAATCACCGGACCGCAGCGTTACGAAGAAGTGGTCGCGGCCGTCCACGAATATCTGCCGGCGAAACACGAACCGTTTCTCGACCTGGTGCCCGAGCAGGGCATCAAGCTCACGCCACGGCACTACGCCTATCTGAAGATTTCCGAGGGCTGCAACCATCGCTGCAGTTTTTGCATCATTCCGTCGATGCGCGGCGACTTGGTCAGCAGGCCCATCGGCGAGGTACTTCGCGAAGCCGAACAGCTGGTGCGCGCCGGCGTGAAGGAAATCCTGGTGATTTCCCAGGATACCAGCGCCTACGGCGTGGATTTGAAATACGCGGCGCAACCCTGGCGCAATGCGGAACGGCGGGCCCGCTTCTATGACTTGGCCGCCGCCCTAGGCGAACTGGGCGTTTGGATCCGCCTCCACTATGTGTATCCCTATCCTCATGTCGATCAAGTCATCGAGCTGATGGCGGCAGGCAAGGTGCTGCCTTATTTGGACATCCCCTTCCAGCACGCCAGCTCACGCATCTTGAAATTGATGAAGCGGCCGGCCGCGGCCGAAAATACCCTGGAGCGCATCGCAGCCTGGCGGCGTGTGGTTCCCGATATCACGATTCGCAGTACTTTCATTGTCGGATTCCCGGGCGAAACCGAACAGGATTTCGAAGAGCTGCTCACCTGGCTGCGCGTGGCGCAGCTCGATCGAGTGGGCTGCTTTGAATACTCGCCGGTGGAGGGCGCAGCCGCCAATGCGCTCAATGAAACGCCGGTTCCCGCGCAGCTGAAAGCCGAGCGCCGTGGACGGTTCATGGAGCTCGCTGCCGAGATTAGCGCGGAGCGGCTCGAGGATAAGATCGGCCGCACGCTGCGGGTGCTCATTGACCGTATCGATGGCGACGTGGCCATCGGGCGCTCGAGCAGTGATGCCCCCGAAATCGACGGCACTGTGCGCATCGCCGGTGCGCGCCGCGCCGGCCGGACCTTGTCAGTCGGCTCGCTGGTGGACGTACAGATCACCGCGGCCGGTGCCTATGACCTTGAAGCGCGCTTGATTGACCATACGGTGCATACACCCTAATTGATTGTTGTAACCCGGTGCACCGCCACCCCTTTCGGAGACATCCCGTGGAAATTTCTGCTGACAAAGTCGTACTCATTCATTACACCCTCAAGGACGACGCCGGGGATGTCATTGACACCTCGGCGGGCGGTGAGCCGCTCGCCTACATTCAGGGGCACGGCAACTTGGTGTCGGGCTTGGAAAAGGCGCTGGAGGGCAAGCAGGATGGCAGCAGCATCGCGGTGTCTGTGGAACCTTCGGAAGGCTACGGCAAATTTGATCCAGCCCTGATCCAACGGGTGCCGAAGCGCTCGCTGCAAGGCTCGGGAGAGATCAAAAAAGGCATGCAATTCCAGGCGCGAACCGAGGATGGCATGCGCCTGTTCACGGTGACCGGCGTGATGGGCGATATGGTGGCGCTCGATGGCAACCATCCGCTCGCCGACAAGACCTTACATTTCGACGTGCAGGTCGTCTCGGTGCGCGATGCGACCGCGGAGGAATTGGAGCACGGCCACGTGCATGGCGCCGGCGGCCACCACCACTAGAGGAATTTGAACAGCGTCAGGCCCTGCGTGAGGTTATAGGCCTGCAGCGCGGCACTTAACGTGGTGTTCTGCTGATCAAGAGTGGTGATCGCGCTGGCATAATCCAGACTCTGCAGCGTCGATATGGACGTCTGCAATTGTATTTGCTGACTGCTCGCAACCGATTGCTGCGTCGTGATGGTGTTAAGACGTCCGCCGACGCTGGCACGCACGTTGGAGGTCTGACTAAGCGCCTGGTCGATGTTATTGATGCCGCTGTTGATCGAATTGTTCAAACTGGTCGAGGAAGAAGACGAGCTGACGCCGGTTTGCAATGCGCTCACCAGATTCTGCACGGTTGTAAACAGGCTTTGATTCGCGCTCGGCGCGATGCTAAACGAATCTCCGGCAGCGGGCTGTCCGCTCAAGGTGACCTGCACGCCGTTGAATGCAATCGTGCCGCCATCAGTGTAAGTGCCCGCGCTCACCACAGTCGCACCTTGCAGCACCTGGTAAGTTCCCGGTGCGGTGAAATTGATGGCGTAAGTTCCGCCGTTATACGCGGCGGGGTTCGACACTGAGGTCGCCCCCACGATTCCTGATCCTGTGTTGCCGGCGATGGGGGAGACCGTGAAAGTGCCGTTGCCGGTCTTGATTTGATTGAAAACCGTATTGCCGTTGTCGCCGTCCGCGACGGTTTGGCCCGCGGCGATTTGCACCTGCCGCTGACCTTGATCTCCGTTGTAGGTCGCCCCGGTCGCGCTCAACGTAAAAGGCTGGGTTTGCGATGCGAAGCCGCCGAAAATGTATTCGCCGTTGCCATTCTGGGTATTCGCCAGCGCCAGCAAGCTGTTCTGGATCTGCACCGCTTGCGTGGCAATGGCGGCCCGATTCGAGTTGGTCACCGTGCCGCTGTTGGCTTCCAAGGCCAAATCTCGAAGGCTTTGCAACTGACTCTGCACCTGCGACAGGGCGTTGTCCTCGGTGCTCAAATTCGTTTGTGCGCTGCCGGCGTTGGTACCGTACTGCTGGCTTTGCGCCAAGGCCTGCTTGTAGTTGTTCACGCTGCCCGCTGCGGTAGGATTTTGCGAGGCGGTGGTGAACTGCAGATTGCTGTCTATCTGATTCTGGGTCTGAGAGAGACCCGATTCCAGCGAACCGATGGATGTCAGAAACTGCGTTTGATCGAGGAATTGTGTGACGCGCATGGGTGCAGTTTCCTATGCTGCATTTACAGCAGCGAGCAATGAAGTGAACAAGCTGGCGCCGATGGTCAAGGCGTGCGCAGCCGCCTGGTAGGCTTGCTGCCATTGCAGCAGTGCGGCTGCCTCCTCATCCAGATTCACGCCGCTGGTCGACTGTACGCTGCTAAGGGCTTGGGCATTGACCGCGGCCTGCGCAGATTGCGCCGTATTGATTTGCTGCGCGTGGCTGCCAAGGCCGGTGATCATTGCGCTGACACCGCCGGTAATGCTCGTGGTGCCGTTTTGCAATACACCGACGTTTTGCTGATTCGCCGCAGCAAGTGCATTGCGGTTATCGCCCGTGCCGCCGGCATTGCTGCTGACCGTAAAAGTATCGCCGCTTGCGGGCGTCCCGCTGATTTGCACCTGCCAGCCGTTCGCCGCGATATTGCCGCCGCTGGTATAGGCGATCGGCGGGCCGCCGTTGATGGAATAACTGGTTGGCGGATTCGCGAACGTAATGGTGGCGGAAGTCAGTAAATTCGGATTGGTCGAGTCCAAAACTGTTCCGGAACTTATCGTCGCGGCGCCGGCATTCGTGCCTGCTGCTGCAGTCTGGATGGCACCGGCCGCCGCGATTTGCGAGGGGTTGCTCAGCACGACCTTGATGGTAGACGCCGCCGTTGCGGTGGGCTGCACGAGAAATTGATCGCCGTTCGCCGGCACGCCGGACAGGACGATGGATATCCCCGCGGCCGTATACGGGCTGGCCGCTGTGCCTGCGCCAGCGGGCGTGACGCTGGTGCCGTCGCTGGTATTGGTCAATTTTGGCGTTCCGCCCACGAAGGACAGGACGTAGTCGTTCGCCGACAGCGCGCCGAGTCCATTCGCATTCACCGCTACGCTGGCCGTCACCGCGTCGGTATTCGCCGATGATGAGGTGGCGAGCGGCGTGCCCACGGAGAAAATGTTGGCGCCCAAATTGCCGCTGAGGTCCAAGCCTTGCGCTTGCTGAGAATTGACCGTTTGAGCAAAGGCGGTGGCGACTTGGCCGAGTTGATTCAAAGCCGGGTTGATCACTTGAGATCGCGCCGCCAACAGGCCGCCCAAATCCCCGGAGGTAATATTGTCGCTGATCACTGCGCTCGAGGCGCTTGAGCTGATTTCCAGCTGCGAGGCATTGAACTGATTTGGCACCGTGGTCAAACTCGTGGTTTGGCCTTGCAGCACCAAGGGTTGCCCA
>DASWUU010000040.1:0-6211 GCA_036401515.1 Steroidobacteraceae bacterium | reverse complement strand
CCACCAGGAAGGGCTCGCGGCTTGCAAAATCCAATACGGTGATGCGCTCTTCGCCTTGGACGATAAGATGATGGGAGCCGTCAGGCGCCGTAATAAAACGCACGATCGAAGCAGCGGTTCCCACCCGGTTCAGGCCCTCGGGTGAGGGATCCTCGACGGTCGGGTCGCTTTGCAGCAGCACGCCTACACGCCGCTGGGTGCGGACCGCTTCTTGAGCACCGGCCAGGGCGGCCTTGCCGGCGATGGCGACAGGCAGTACGACGCCCGGGAACAGCACCGCATTGCGCACGGGCAAAATGATCAACACATCTTCCTGTTCGCCGCTCATACTTCTTGCCTCCGGAAATCCTCCCTGCTCAGGCTCAAACGCAGGTAGCCGTGATCCAGGCGCCGCTCTGTCAGGACATAGCGTCCCGGCGGCAACTCGATACGACGGCGCATGGGGCCATAGGGTATTTCCAAGCGCACCACCTCCATGAAGGCACTGGCGGCAGGCGGCGGCACCGTGGTATCGATTTGCAGACCGGTGGCAGTCATTTGAACGACCACATCCTCGGGGCGGGCACCCGGCAAGGCGACGATCACGCTCACTTGTGCGCCATCCGCGAAGATATCAGCCGGCGGTTCCCACACATGCCGCGAAGCGGGTGCGGTCACCAGGTCAAAAAAATGCCGATGCTTGCGCTCAGCCTGTTCCAGCAGAGCGCAGGCTTCAGCCCACATCCACGACTTGCGCCAGTAGGTATCCATGCAAAGTGAATGCGGGCGTGTAGATAAAGTTCAAGGGCGCGTCAGTGAGAGCGGGGTGCCGGCCGTTCGGCTACCCGCACGGTATAGCCGCCCGACTTTTCGTCTGCCCGTAAGGCGAGCAAGCCGCGTTTCTCCGCATCGGCAAGCATGTCGTTGAACGACCTGAAACCGTAGAAACGCTCGTTAAACCCGGGTTGGCGTCTTTTGATGGCCTGCTTGATCATTGAACCCCAAATAGGCTCGCTTCCGCCGCGCTCTTCGGTCAGCGCTTCCAGGGTCTCGACGATCAGCTCGAGCGCGTCATTCAAGTCCGGCCCCTTACGTTCAGTGGGGGAGCTCTCGGCCGTTACCGTGTTTTCCGCGGCTACCGGCACCCGCGTTGTCGCACTGCGGCGACGCATTTTGGAGGGCTCCCTACGCACCAAATCATCGTAGTAGATGAATTCGTCGCAGTTGTTGATAAAAAGGTCGGACGTGGAGTTCTTGACGCCGACCCCAATCACGGTCTTGGCATTTTCGCGCAGCTTGCTGACCAGAGGCGAGAAATCCGAGTCGCCGCTCAAGATGACAAATGTATCGACGTGGCCTTTGGTGTAGCACAGGTCGAGCGCGTCGACGACCATGCGTATGTCCGCGGAGTTCTTGCCTGACTGGCGGACGTGGGGGATCTCGATGAGCTCGAACGCCGCCTCGTGCAGGCCGCGCTTGAAGTCCTTGTAGCGCTCGAAGTCGCAATAGGCCTTCTTCACCACGATGTGGCCCTTGAGCAGCAGGCGCTCGAGCACTTTCTCGATATCGAAACTGGGATATTTCGCATCGCGTGCGCCCAGTGCAATGTTCTCCAAATCAAGAAATACCGCCATCGTGGCATCAGACGCTTTGGCCGACATGCGCTACCCTTTAGAACCAGTTGTAGTTGAAGCTTACGCTGATTCGCTCGGCATTGACGGCGTTGGCGACAACCTCGTGGCGAAGCCAACTCTCGAACAGGACCAAGTGTCCGGCCGCAGCCGGAAATGTGATCCACGGGCGCGCACTAGCACTTGCATCGGGTTTACGCGAGGGGGCAGCCATCAATCGATCCAGCCGCGGATCCTCGAATTTCGTGCCGGGTGATCCTCGCGGCACCTGCACATAGTAAGTCCCGCTCAATGTCGAGTGCGGGTGAAGATGCAAACTGTGCACGGTCTGCCGCGGCATGATGTTGACCCAGCAATCCGTCATCTCGAGCTCGCGGCCGCTTAGGTCCCATTCCACGGCGTCTGAAAAAGCAGCAACGTGGCGCTTGAGCTTCCGGCGCAACGAGTCGAAGGTGGGCGATAGGGTCTGCAGGCGGTGCGCCGAGCCATAGGACGTGTAGCCGCCCGGATAATTCTTCAAGGACCAGCGCCTTCCCGCTGCATCGTCCAAACGGAGTTGCCTGCACTCCTTCAATAACTGACGATTGAATTCCCGCGCCTGGGTTCGTTGCAGCGGCGCGGCATATACCAGCGTCGGGAACAACGCGTGAATGGTACGCATCAACCGCCGGTCGCGGACGAGAGTTTCAATTCATTGAACTGAATGAGGGGCGCAACATCGGTGTACCTGGGAATATCCGCCTGCAGCTCAAGCGCAGCCGGCCCCCACACTTCCATGAATGCCTCGATACTGTCGAAATAAAATTGGCATCCGCCGTGGAATGCCGGTGCTTCTCCGGGGGCAGTCCCTTGCAGGCCGGCGTCCACTTCAGTCCTGCGCAAATTCTTTTTCAGCAAGCGCATGGCCAACGGCATGTGTGTGCCGACGTAGTAGTTCATGTCGAAGCGGGAGCCGGGTTTATTGGGATACAAAATTGAGAGCTTGATCATGGGAAGTGCCTTTTTATTTTCTCAAGAGGAATTCAAGGAGCTGCGGCAGCCCCTGCGGGAGCTCGAGAATCGTGCGCGCCGTACAGAACGGCGGGCCGCGGGAAGCCCAGGGCTTTCGCCGACTTCGCGTCCGCGGGCGCGATTCCAATGGCTTCCACGGCATTGCCCGCGCCCCAGGGTTCCAGGTCGGTCACGACGTAGCCCATTCTTTGAAGCGAGAGGGTGGTGTCCGCGGAGAGCGCAAAGGGCTCTGCCGCGATGGTATCGGGCCACCATTGATGGTGAATGCGCGGGGCGTCCACTGCCTCCTGCAACGTCATTCCGTGATCAATGACGTTAACGAGGACCTCGAGCACCGTGGTGATGATGCGCGATCCGCCCGGCGTACCCAGCACCATCACGGGCTGGCCGTCTTTGAGAACCATGGTGGGCGTCATGGAACTCAATGGCCTCTTGCCGGCTGCGACCGCGTTGGCTTTGCCTTGAACCAAGCCGAACATGTTCGGAACTCCGGGTTTGGCGGTAAAGTCGTCCATTTCGTCATTCAAAAAGAAACCACTATTGCCGGCGATCACCTTGGCGCCAAAGCTATCGTTGATCGTATAGGTGACCGCCACGGCATTGCCCCAATGATCCACCACCGAATAATGCGTGGTGGTAGCGTGCTCATCGGCGGCCGCTTGGCCCTGAAGCTCGGAAGAGGGCGTGGCGCGGTTCGCGCGGATGTGGCCTCGAATCGCCGCGGCATAGCGCGCCGATAATAGCCGTTCGGTGGGATTGTCGATAAAGGCCGGATCGCCGAGATATGTATTGCGGTCGCGATAGGCGTAGCGCATCGCTTCAGTCATCACGTGCACCGAGCTGCTGGAATGAAATCCCATGGACTTGAGCGGGTAGCCTTGGAGCACCTGGAGCATTTCGCACAGGGTCACGCCCCCAGAACTCGGCGGCGCCGCGGACACGATGGTGTAACCTCGATAGGGGCAACTGATGGGCGCCGATTCGGTCGCGGTGTAGGCAGCGAAATCCTCGGATGTCAACATGCCGCCGTGCGCGTGCGATGCCGCGCCGACTGCCGAAGGTATCGCGCCCCGGTAAAAGGCCTCAGCGCCGCCGTCGCCAACCGCACGCAGCGTGCTCGCCAGGTCTTTCTGGATCAACCGATCGCCGGGTGAAAAGGGCTCGCCGTTTTTTAAGAATATCGCCGCCACATTGGCTTCGGTTCGAAATGCCGTGGTCCCTTCGGCCAGCACATCCACATCGCCGCGCGTCAAAATAAATCCGTACTCCGCGAGCTTGACGGCGGGTGCGGTTAGCGCAGGCCGCGCCATTGAACCGTATTTTTCGCGCGCGGTCTCCAGTCCCGATACGGTTCCCGGAACACCAGCTGCAAGATACCCATCGACGCTTTTTTTGCCGAGCACATCGCCGCGGGCATCCAGGAACATGTCCGCGCGTGCCGCGAGCGGTGCTTTCTCGCGAAAATTAATGAATGTATTTCGCCCATCCGCCAAGTGAATCAGCATGAAACCCCCGCCGCCCAAGTTGCCGCAGCAAGGATGCGTCACGGCGAGGGCATAGCCTACCGCCACGGCGGCGTCCACGGCGTTGCCGCCTTGGCGCAGAATTTCAGCGCCTACCTCGGAGGCGAGGTGCTGTGAGCTCACTACCATGCCTTTGCTCGATTCCAATTCGAGCGGAGCAGCTGCGTAAGCCACGGGCCCGTGGGTCAGCAAGCAAAGAATCGGTATCCGCACAAAGGCACGACGGTCAGACATAGCTAAGAGTAACGCAACGGCGGGTCGGCAGCACTTGTGCTAACACAGGTTGGTGAAACCGCTCTGCAATGCGCGGATAGTGCAGCAACCATAGCGGGTGTCGAACAGAGCGTTACATGCCCCTCAATGAGCTTGCGGACTCCGCAGAATTGAAACACCGCATACGCAGACTCGTATCGGTGGTTCGGTCAATCGCGGTTCACATGATTGCCGAAGGGCAGAACTCCACCGACAGTGCCCTGCACCTCGCCGGCCGTGTCGGTGCGATCGGGCGCGCCGCTGTCGCACCGATCTCTAGCGGCATGGACCTTGAATCGCTGCTGCTCGATGAGTTGGTGGCACAAGGCGTACAGCGCGCACCTATTCTCATCAACGGCCCTAGCGTCCGCCTAAATGCCAAATCGGCCGAACTCATCAGTCTCGCAATCCATGAATTGGTCACCAATGCAATCAAGTTTGGTGCGCTGTCCCAACCGCAATCGCGGCTTCGCGTAGTATGGTGGTTTACCGGTCCCCGCAACTCGCGGCTGCATTTCGAATGGGTGGAAGAAGACGTGCGAATCGCGGCCGATGCTCGGCGCAGTCCAGGTTTCGGTTCACAGGTGGTCAAACGTTTGATTGCGAGCGAACTGCGCGGTAACGGCGACATGCAATTTTCGAGTAAGGGCATAACATGCACCATAGAGATCCCATCCAGCGAGGCGCTGCTGCAGAATGAATAACCCGCTGCTGCGCAAACTGAAAAATTTTACCGACCTATCCGACGAGGAGTGCAGCGCCGTCAACGAGTGCTGCAATGACGTGCGCGAAGTGGCTGCACATGAAGACGTTATTTCGCAGGGGGATCGCACCGGCGGCGTCAAATTACTTTTGGAGGGGTTCGCTTGCCGCTACAAGGTCTTGGAGGATGGGCGGCGCCAAATCGTCGCCTACTTCGTGCCGGGAGACCTGTGCGATTTGCGGGTTTTCATTTTGAAGCGCATGGATCACTCGATCGGTGCGGTGACGGCCTGCAAAGTAGCGACCATATCTCCCCATAATGTCCTTAAGCTTACGCACAATTATCCGAATCTGACGCGAGCGTTGTGGTGGTCCACGTTGGTGGAAGAGGCCATTGCACGGGAATGGATCGTCAATGTGGGGCAGCGAAGCGCGCTCGAGCGGATGGCGCATTTGTTTTGCGAGCTTTTGTATCGTTTTCGCGCCGTGGACCTCAATCAGGGTAACTCGTGCATCTTGCCGCTCACCCAAGTCGAATTGGCGGAGACCTTGGGATTGTCATCCGTTCATGTCAATCGAACGTTGCAGGAACTGAGGCGCCAAAAACTCATCACCTTGAATGGCGGTACATTGACCATCCAAGATCTGGACGCGCTCAAGGAGGTGTCGTTTTTCAATCCGGATTATCTGCACTTGGACTATAGCAGCGAGAAACCACGGTCCGATGAGCGCGAAGGCAACTGATGCTTGCTGTATCAGGGTCCTCCGGCTACCGGGGTGGCGAGGGGCTGGCCCTTGTCGACGATCCAACTCGATACCGCCACGCCGCCGTCCGAACCAGGGGCCGACACCAGGCTATGCACCGCGCCGCGTGGATTGAAAAAGCTATCCCCCGACTTCAAAGCGCGATCGGGCTGGCCCCGCACCTTCAATATCAGGTTGCCGCGAACGACATAGCCCGCTTCATCGCCGGGGTGAGTGTGATAGCCGATACCCGCGCCGGGCGGCAAAGTAGCCGTGCCGACGACGATTTCCTTGCCCGGAACACCGGACTGATCGTGACGCTCCATGATGTTGCGTACGGGTTGTGCCGCTGCCGTGGGTTCATCGGCC
>DASWUU010000039.1:0-4828 GCA_036401515.1 Steroidobacteraceae bacterium | reverse complement strand
CAAACCGCTCGCGGTTCAGTGCCGGCTGGTTGGTCGCCGGCGCGGGCGCCTCGCGCATTTCGATGCAATCGACGGGACAGGGCGGCAGGCACAGCTCGCACCCCGTACAACGATCCATGAGCACGGCATGTAAATACTTCGGGGCGCCGACGATCGCATCCACGGGGCAGGGGGCTAAGCAGCGCGCGCAGCCGATGCAGCGATTCTCATCGATCCACGCAACGCGCAGCGGAGATTCCGCGCCGTTGAGCGGATTCAACGGCAGCGCGGGCCGCTGAAGCAGTTGCGCCAGCGCTTCAATGGTCGCCTTCCCGCCGGGCGGGCACTGGTTGATTTGCGCCTCGCCGCCGGCAATCGCGACGGCATAGGGGCTACAGCCGCTATATCCGCAACGCGTGCACTGCGTTTGAGGCAGCAAGGCATCGATGCGCGTGGCCAGATCCTGCGCAGGTTGGCCGCTCATGTCATTTGACGCGCATGCCCGGTGTCGCCCCCGAGTCCGGCGACAAGGCGAAAATGTCTTTGCCTCCGGGACCCGCCGCCAACATCATTCCTTCGGAGGTGCCGAAACGCATTTTCCTCGGCTCCAAATTCGCGACCACAACAATGAGCCGGCCCACCAAACTCGCCGGGTCATAGGCCGCGCGGATACCGGCGAAAATCTCACGCTGCCCCAAGTCGCCCAGATCGACCCTCAATTTCAGCAGCTTGTCCGCCCCGGCGATAAGCTCGGCATTTAACACCTTTGCCACCCGCAGATCGATGCGTAAGAAATCGTCGATGGAAATCAGGTTGCCTTCCACGGATGTCGCCGCCGCCAATGTGGCCGCGTCGGATACGCCGGCGTGTGCCATGCTGGTCGGCGCGCCGGTAGTGTGTCCTGCAGCAGCACGCGAGCCAGCCGCGGCACCCGATGCATCAGGGGCACCCGATGCATCCGCGGCAGCTTCGGGCTCGATCAGGCCGTGGACGGCTTTGGGGTCGAGCCGAACCGCCAGCGGCTCGTAGGAGCGTATGGTCGCGGACAGCAGCGGCCGGGCCGCGGCAGCCCAGTTCCAACTCGGCTCTTGAAAGAACTCACTGGCCCGGGCTGCCATTTGCGGCAGTACGGGCTGCAGATAAATCATCAATACGCGGAACAGATTCAAGCCCTGTGTACACACCATTTGTACTCGGGCGAGCTTTGCCGGATCTTTCGCAAGCATCCAGGGCTTGCGTGAATCGACATACTGGTTGGCGCGATCGGCAAGCGCCATGATGTCGCGTACCGCACCGGCAGTGTCCCGTTTTTCGTAGGCTTGGGCGATGCTTTCGCCGGCCGCGACGAATGCGCCAAATAGATCCTCATCGTCGAGGTTGTCGGCCAATTTGCCGGCGGAGTTCTTGGTGATGAATCCAGCGCAACGGCTGGCGATATTCACCAGCTTGCCGACAATTTCTGAATTCAACCGCGTCGTGAATTCATCCAAATTCAGATCCATATCGTCGATGCCGGCGCCCAGCTTGGCCGCAAAATAGTAGCGCAGATATTCAGCGGGGAATTTCTGTAGGTAGCGGCGCGCGGTAATGAAGGTGCCCCGCGACTTCGACATCTTTTGACCATTGATGGTCAGGAACCCATGGGCATGCACGGACGTGGGACGGCGCATGGCCGCCGCCTGCAGGACAGCCGGCCAGAACAGGGTGTGAAAATATAAAATGTCCTTGCCGATGAAGTGGTGCAGTTCTGCGGTCGAATCGGAGCTGAAAAAATCTTCGAACTTGAGATTAGTGCGTTCACATAGCTGGGTGAAGCTCGCGAGATAGCCGATCGGCGCATCGAACCAGACGTAAAAATACTTAAGCGGCGCGTCGGGGATTTAAAAGCCAAAATAGGGCGCGTCGCGCGATATGTCCCAATCCCGGAGACCCTGCGAGAACCACTCGTCGAGCTTGCGAGCAACGCTTTCCTGAACGGCATCACTGCGCACCCAAATGCGCAGCGCCTGCTCGAAGGCGCTTAATTTGAAGAAATAATGTTCAGACTCGCGCCACACCGGCGTCGTGCCGGTCACCACCGATACCGGGTTTTTCAAATCCGCGGGTGTATAAGTAGAACCGCAGTGCTCGCACGAATCGCCATATTGATCCGGAGTGGCGCACACCGGACATATGCCTTTCACATAGCGGTCAGGCAGAAACATCTTGGCAGACTCATCGTAAGCTTGGCGAACACTGCGTCTATCGATGTAACCTGCCTCACGGTGTGTTAGGTACATCCGATCGCACAAGTGCTTGTTCTCATCCGAGTGCGTCGACCCGAAATTGTCCGTGCCGATCAACATGTCTTTGAGATCGCGTTGATGTTCGATGTTGACCTGGGCAATAAGCTGCTCGGGGCTGATCCCTTCCGATTGCGCCTTGAGCATGATGGGAGTGCCATGGGTGTCGTCGGCACACACGTAGTAGCACTCGTTGCCGCGCGATTTCTGAAATCGCACCCAAATATCGGTTTGAACGGTCTCGAGGATATAGCCGAGGTGCAAAGGCCCATTTGCGTAGGGCAGCGCACTGGTAACAAGGATTCTGCGTCGTTGGCTCATGCCAAATTATGCCATGCCGGCAGCGGGCGTGGCGTGGCGCTTAGGGTTCGCGCCGGGCGGTTGGGCGTTGGCCTTAAACCGCGAGGCGGTTCTAGGAGGCGTCGCGAACGTTTTCGAATCTGGACTTGTTGATGGATTTTTTAAAGGCTTCCTTGCCGCTAATCTGCTTTGAATCGAGCAGCGCTTGGATCGCCATGTCCATCAGCTTCATGCCGGTAGCAGCGCCGCTCTGCATAGCATTTTCCAATTGATCCATCTTGCCCTGACGGATGAGATTGGCGACCGCGGGCGTATTGATCAAAATCTCCAGGGCCGCGACGCGGCCCTGTTTATCGGTCTTTGGAATCAGCTGCTGCGATACCACTCCTCGCAAGCTGGTGGAAAGCATGGTGCGCACATGCGATTGCTTATCGGCCGGAAACGCATTCACCAATCGATCAACCGTCGCTGCCGCGCCGTTGGTGTGCAGCGTCGCCATGACGAGAATACCCATTTCCGCAGCGGTGACCGCGATACTCATCGTTTCCAAATCGCGAAGCTCGCCTACCAGGATTACATCGGGATCCTCGCGCAAGGCCGAATGCAACGCGGACGCAAATGAAGCTGCATGCACGCCGATTTCGCGCTGGCTGATGAGGCAATTCTTGCGCACGTGCACGAATTCAATCGGATCCTCAATGGTCAGAATGTGGCCTTTCTCGCGCGTGTTGATGTCATCGATCATGGCCGCCAGGGTCGTCGACTTTCCGGAGCCGGTCTTGCCGGTGACCAAAATCAATCCGCTGTTGATTTTGCACAGGTCCATGACCGCTCGCGGCAGCTTCAATTCCTCCGCGGTTTTGGCTTTGGAGGGAATCGCGCGAAATACAGCCCCCATGCCGTTGAGCTGCCGCATGACGTTGACGCGAAAGCGCGCTACCCCGGGTATGGCATAAGCAAAGTCCGTACCGTCTTTGGCCTCGAACCGCTCCACTGCCAGCTTGGGCATGATTTCATAAAGTGTGGTTTTAACCATTTCCGCAGCCAGCGGCTGGTCGGTGATGGTCTTAAGTTCGCCGAATTGACGGACACGCGCGGGATCCCCGGCCAAAAAATGCAAGTCCGAGCCGTTTTGTTCGAGCACCTGAGTCAAGTATTGGTCGATTGCCGGCATGTCGCTTTAACCCGGGTCGATGGGTTCAGGGGCCGGAGCGCCCGACATATCGGTCACGAAGCGCTGGAATTGACGCTTGTCCGATGCATAGCTATAGGCGTGCTCGGGATCGACTTCCTTGGCGTTGATCGCTGCGAGCAAGGCTTGATCCATGAGCTGCATCCCATACTCTTTGCCCATTTGCAGCTGGCTGGGAATTTGATGCGATTGGTCGGTCATGATGAGCTTGCCGATTGCCTTGGTCAGCACCATCACCTCGCACACCGCCCGGCGTGCGCGCTGGTCAGGGGTCTTCAGCAAAATCTGCGTGATGACGGCAATGAGGCTGTTGGACAAGAAGCTCTTGGTCTGCTCTCGCTCATCGGTGGGCAGCGCATCGATGACGCGGTCGATGGTCTTGGTGGCGCTGGTTGTATGCAGGGTCCCGAGCACCAAGTGGCCCGTTTCCGCCGCGGTCATCGCCATCGCAATGGTTTCCGCGTCGCGAAGCTCGCCCACCAATATGACATCCGGATCCTCGCGCATCGCGGCGCGCACGCCTTCGGCAAATGAGGGCAGGTGCGTGCCCAGTTCTCGTTGGATGACTTGGCTGCTCTTGCTGCGATGAACGAATTCAATGGGGTCTTCGAGGCTGACGATATTGAGCGACCGGGTTGAATTGAGGTAGTCGATCATCGAGGCCAATGTGGTTGTCTTGCCGGTGCCGGTCGACCCCGTCACCAGAATCATTCCTTGGTGGTAATCGCACAGTTTCTTGACGATCGGCGGCAGACCGAGCTGATCCATGCTCGGCATGGTGGTGGGAATCGCTCGGAACGCCGCGCCGATGCCGGTTTCCTTGCGAAAGACATTGACTCGAAACCGGCCACCCTCGCTGGATACGTAGGAGAAGTCGAGATCGTTGCCTTCGCGCAGCACTTTCAGCTGCGATTGGGTCAATAATTCCGTTATATAGGCCTCAAGTTCGGCGTCGGCCAAATTGCGAAATTTGATCGGCATGAGGTCGCCATGCATGCGAAGCATGGGCGGTATCCCAACCGCAAGATGCAGATCCGAGCAGCCTTGCGCCACACCCATCTTGAGGAACGCGTCG